>NZ_CBDRFA010000021.1:0-113299 GCF_965343085.1 Nocardiopsis synnemataformans
CCCCCCCCCCCCCCCCCCCCCCCCCCCGCTCGCGGTGGACCCACCAGGCCAGGGCGACCAGACCGCCCGCCGAACTCGCGTACATCAGCACGTTGTGGAGCAGGTGCGGGCCCGCCACCGGAGTGCTCAGCAGCGGCCAGGACCGCACCAGGGCCCCGCCCGTCTGGGTGAAGGAGTCCCAGGCCATGTGCGTGGCCGACCCCAACGCCAGGGCCGCGACGATCAGCACGGCGGCCCGCGCCGACTCCCGCGCCGACCGGGGAGCCCGGACGCGTGGGGCCGGGGACCGTCCGGCCAGCGCGTGCAGCGGGGGCCGGAGCGCGTACGCGTACACCGCCAGCACGGCGCCGCCGAGCAGCACGTCCAGCCACAGCCCGGCGGGGCCGTGCGTGGTCGCCGCGGCCACGGGCAGCGGCGGTAGTACGGCAGGTCCGGCGCCACCGACCCCACGACCAGGGCCGCCGGAGGCAGCCCGGTACGCGCCAGTGGCAGGACCGCCGCGACATGGCTGGGGGTGAAGGGCACGTCGTCCTTCCTCGGCAGGGGCCGACCCGGCCCCGGTGGGTCCCGCTACTCCGCGTCCAGGTACTGGTAGGTGGCCAGGGTCCCCCCGATGAGCACGTAGACCTCGTAGGGGGAGACCGCGTCCTCCGGGGAGTCCGACCCCGCGAGCCCGCCGTCGCGGGCGTAGCAGAGGTAGGGTGCCCGCTCCGCGCCCGGCTCGACGGCCACGACGTCGTCCATGTCGCAGTACACCGCCTCGACTCCGTGGTCGAAGCGGATGGTGTCCTCGACCACCTCGCGCACGGTGGGCAGTTCCGGGTACTCGAACCGGAAGGCGGCGCCGCCGTCCCCAGCCAGGACCGGGAACTGCATGTCCAGGCCGCCGTAGGTGAGGGTGCAGTTCAGGCCCGGTTCGACGGGCTCCGTCATCTGTTCGGGGCACGCGGCGGCGGCGCTCGGATCGACGAGGGAGGCCTTGCGGGACACCTCCGTCAGCAGGGCCCAGGCCGCCCGCTCGGACACGGACGCGGAGGCTTCGGGCTCGGGAGGCAGGGCGGACTCGTCCACCTGGGGTCTGGAGCCCGGTACTGGAGCTTCGACGAGGAGCCCGGCGAGCTCCTCCTGGGACAGCTCCTCCGGCGGAGTGCCCTCAGCGGCGGTCTCCTCGGCGGCCTCTTCCGAGGGCGCCGAGGCCTCCGCGGGGTCCTCCCCGCCGCCACAGGCGGACAGGGCGAACACGAGCGCGAGGGAGACCGCCGGGGTGAGGGCGAAACGGCCGTGAGGGGGGAAGAAGGGCATCTCTGTCCTTTTCGTCCTTGGTGGGGGTGGGGGGAGGGGGATGCCGTGGACCGTGAAACACGTGGGGAGGCCCGCCAATCCGACTCCCGTCACCCTCCGTCGGTTCACCGAACACCAGGGGTGTGTCCCACTTCACTGAAAGAACGCGTGCCGTGACACTTCGGTGAAATGCGGGGCCCATGGGGCGCGGAAGACCCCCTGAGGTGTCCGCCTCCACAGTGAGCAGGCACGGGAGCGCGCACACCCGGTTCCGGCCGTGCGCGTGCGCCGCGTCCCCGTCCCCGGGCGGTCGGTTCCGGCCACCCGGGCCGGCGGACCGCCTACACCCTTTCGATCGCGTACCCGCTGTGCTCGCCGTAGTCGACGGTGAACTCCGCCGTCTCCCCGGTCGTGTCGTCCAGGGCCACGCACGTGGTGAGCTCCTCGCCGACGTCGGCGACCACCACCTCGCCGTCGAGACCGCAGTCGACGTAGGGGAAGAGGCTCCACACGCGGATGTCGTGCTCCAGGTTTTCGAGGATCACCGGTCCGGTGAGCAGTTCGGTGGACTCGGCGGCGTAGTCCTCCGTGCTCCTCTCCGCGTCGAGCGAGACCTGGTACTCGAACTCCTCGCCCATGTAGGTCACGGTGCAGACGTAGCTCTCCACCTCGTGCAGGTCGACGTCCGGGCACTCGGAGGTGGCGTCGGGGTCCGCCGTCCACGTCCTCTCGGTGACCTCCACCAGGGCCCGGTGGGCGAGCAGCTCGTGCCGGGGCGTGCCCGGGACGGGCTCGGGCGGCATCAGCGACTCGTCGATGCTCGGGCCCTTCTCGTTCTCCGTGGGGACCTCGCCGTAGGTGAACCCCGTTGTGTCGACCTCCGGCGCGGCCTCCGCCCCGGGGTCGGCGCCTCCGCCGCACGCGGTCAGGGCCAGAACGGATCCGGCGAGGACGAGGCCGAGCGCCGTGGGGCGCTCGCGGACGGGGATCTGCATGGGGGACCTCCTGGGGTCGTCGAACGACGTGGGGGAGCGGTTCGTGCGCGCACCGTCACCCTTGGGGCGAAGGCGCGGCCACGCGCGTCCGGTCCGCCCCCGGGAGGGCACGCCGCACACTGTCGGAGGGACGGTGCGCCGCACGTCGCCGGGTCGGGGGACCGGTGGCGCGGAAGGAGGGACCGACGTGTCCTCCGGCGGGCCCGGCCCGACACCCCGGTGTGCCGTGCCCCACACCCCGGGGCGGCGCGACCGGACGCGATTCTCTACCATCCACTATATGGACGTCCCTGAGAGCGGGGCCGCCGGATCCGGCGCCCCCAACCCGGCCGACGGGTTCCCCGCCGCCACACGCGAGCGGTGGCGCGAACTCGTGGCGGGGGTGCTGCGCAAGAGCGGTGTCCCCGAGGACCGGCTCGCCGACACACCCGAGTCGGCACTGGCCACGCACACCTACGACGGGTTCGACATCGAGCCCCTCTACACATCCGACCCCCCGGCCGCGGACCCCGGCTTTCCGGGACTAGCCCCCTTCGTCCGGGGCCACCGGCCCGGCGGGGCGGTTCCCGAGGGCTGGGACATCCGCGCGCGCCACACCGACGCCGACCCGGCCGTCCTGCGGCGACGCCTGCACGCCGACCTCATGAACGGCGTCAGCTCGCTGTGGATCGCGGTCGGCGGCACCGGACTGCCCGTCTCCGCGCTCGGCCAGGCCCTCAGCGACGTCCACCTCGACCTCGCGCCCGTGGTCCTGGACGCCGGGGCCGACCACGCCGACGCCGCCACCGCGCTGCTCGACGCCCACGCCGACGCGGGCGTCCCCGACGGCCGGATCATCTCCCACCTGGGCATCGACCCCCTCGGCACCGCGGCCCTGGCTGGCGAGCGCCCCGACGTCATCGACCCCGCGCGTCTGGCCGCGGAGCTGGCCCGGGGGCGCCCCGGGCTGGGGCTGCTCGTGGCCGACGGCCGCCTCGTGCACAACGCGGGCGGCTCCGACGCCCAGGAACTCGGCTTCGCCGTCGCCGCCGGGACCGCCTACCTGCGCGCCCTGCACGCCGCCGGGATGGACCTGCCCGACGCCGCGCGGCGCATCGAGTTCCGTCTGGCCGCGAACGCCGACCAGTTCGGCGTCATCGCCAAACTGCGCGCCGTCCGCGCCATGTGGGACCAGGTCCTCGACGCCAGCGGGGTGCCAGCCGACCAGCGCGCCATGCGCCTGCACGCCGCCACCTCCGAGGCGATGATGACCCGGCGCGACCCCCATGTGAACATGCTGCGCACGACCGTGGCCTGCTTCGCCGCCGGGGTCGGGGGGGCCGACGCGGTCACCGTCGCCCCCTTCGACTCGGCCGTGGGCCTGCCCGACGACTTCGCCCGCCGCATCGCCCGCAACACCCAGTCCCTGCTCATCGAGGAGTCCCACCTGGCGCGGGTCATCGACCCCGCCGGGGGCTCCTTCTACGTCGAGGCGCTCACCCGCGACCTGTACCGGGCGGGCTGGGCGTTCTTCCGGGAACTGGAGGCCGCGGGCGGGGCCGCCGAGGCCGTCGCGCACGGCCTGCTGCGCGAGCGCGTGGACGCGGTGTGGACGCGCCGCCGTCTCGACCTCGCCCACCGGCGCTCCCCGCTCACCGGCGTCAGCGAGTTCCCCAACGCGGACGAGACCCCGCTGGTCCGGTCCGCCGACCCCGCCCGGCCCCCAGCACCGGTCCCCGGGGGCTTCCCGGTGCGCCGCTACGCCGACGACTACGAGGCGCTGCGCGACCGCAGCGACGCACGCGCGGGCGACACCGGCCGACGGCCCACCGCCTTCCTGGCCACGCTGGGCCCGGTCGCCGCGCACACGGCCCGCGCGTCCTTCGCGGCCAACCTGCTCGCCGCGGGAGGCGTCGCGTCCCACGACCCCGGCCCGCTCGACGGCGCCGCCGCCGTCGCGGAGGCGTTCGCCGCCTCGGGCAGCCGCGTCGCCGTGCTCTGCTCCTCCGACGCGGTCTACGCCGAGCAGGCCGAGGACGCCGCGCGGGCGCTCAGGCGGGCGGGGGCCCGCATGGTCCTGCTCGCGGGCGCGCCCCGCGACGTCTACCGCGAGGCCGGGGTCGACGCCTTCGCCCACCGGGGGTGCGACGCCGTCGCCCTCCTCACCGACCTGGTCGACGTCCTGCTCACCGATCCGCCGGCACCGTCCGCCACTGCCGAGGGGGCGCACGCATGATCCCCGACTTCTCCGACGTCCCGCCGCGGCTCCCCGCCTTCTCCGGTGACACTGCCTCCGGCGACGCTGCCTCCGGTGGCACCGCCTCCGGCGGCACCGTCTCTGGTGGCACTGCCTCCGGCTACGCCGCCTGGCAGAAGGCGCTGGAGGCGGGTACCGGCAAGGCCGCCGACGCCCTGGAGTGGGAGACACCCGAGGGCATCGGCGTCAAGCCGCTGTACACCCCCGCCGACCGCGCGGGCCTGGACTTCGTGGACGGGCTGCCCGGCATCCCGCCCTACCTGCGCGGGCCCTACCCGACCATGTACGTCAACCAGCCGTGGACCATCCGCCAGTACGCCGGGTTCTCCACCGCCGAGGAGTCCAACGCCTTCTACCGGCGCAACCTGGCCGCCGGGCAGAAGGGCCTGTCGGTCGCCTTCGACCTGGCCACCCACCGCGGCTACGACTCCGACCACCCCCGGGTGGCGGGCGACGTCGGCATGGCGGGCGTGGCCATCGACTCCATCTACGACATGCGCCAGCTGTTCGACGGGATCCCGCTGGACCGGATGAGCGTGTCCATGACCATGAACGGCGCAGTGCTGCCGGTCCTGGCGCTCTACATCGTGGCCGCCGAGGAACAGGGAGTACCGCCGGAGAAGCTGTCGGGGACCATCCAGAACGACATCCTCAAGGAGTTCATGGTCCGCAACACCTACATCTACCCGCCGAAGCCGTCGATGCGGATCATCTCCGACATCTTCGCCTACACCTCGCAGCGGATGCCGCGCTTCAACTCCATCTCCATCTCCGGCTACCACATGCAGGAGGCCGGGGCCACGGCCGACCTGGAGCTGGCCTACACCCTGGCCGACGGCGTGGAGTACATCCGTGCAGGTCAGCGCTCTGGACTGGACGTGGACGTGTTCGCGCCCCGGCTGTCGTTCTTCTGGGCGATCGGCATGAACTTCTTCATGGAGGTCGCCAAGCTCCGCGCCGCCCGCCTGCTCTGGGCCCGCCTGGTCAGGGATCTGGGCGCGGCCAGGGACAAGTCGCTGAGCCTGCGCACCCACTCCCAGACCTCGGGGTGGTCGCTCACCGCCCAGGACGTGTTCAACAACGTGGCCCGCACCTGCGTGGAGGCGATGGCCGCCACCCAGGGCCACACCCAGTCGCTGCACACCAACGCCCTGGACGAGGCGCTGGCCCTGCCCACCGACTTCTCCGCGCGCATCGCCCGCAACACCCAGCTGCTGCTCCAGCAGGAGTCGGGCACCACCCGCGTCGTGGACCCCTGGGGCGGCAGCTACTACGTGGAGCGCCTCACCCAGGAGCTGGCGGCCAAGGCCTGGGAGCACATCCGGGAGGTCGAGAAGGCGGGCGGCATGGCCGCCGCGATCGACGCCGGGCTGCCCAAGATGCGCATCGAGGAGGCCGCCGCCCGCACCCAGGCGCGCATCGACTCGGGCCGCCAGCCGGTGATCGGTGTCAACAAGTACCGCCCCGACACCGCGGACGAGATCGAGGTCCTCAAGGTCGACAACTCCCGGGTGCGCGCCCAGCAGCTGGAGAAGCTGCGCCGCCTGCGCGAGGAGCGCGACGAGGACCGGGTGCGCGCCGCGCTCGACGCGCTCACCGCGGCCGCCGGGGGCGAGTCCCGGGCGGACGAGGCCCTGACCGGCAACCTCCTGGCGGCAGCGGTCGACGCGGCCCGCGCCAAGGCCACCGTGGGCGAGATCTCCGACGCGATGGAGAGGGTCTTCGGCCGCCACTCCGGGCAGATCCGTACGATTCAGGGTGTGTACAGGGACGAGGCGGCGGGCAGCGCCGACGCGGCCGACCTCATGGAGCGCGTGGCCCGCCGGGTGGAGGAATTCACCGAGGAGGAGGGCCGCCGTCCGCGCATCCTGGTCGCCAAGATGGGCCAGGACGGCCACGACCGCGGTCAGAAGGTGATCGCGACCGCCTTCGCCGACCTGGGCTTCGACGTGGACGTCGGCCCGCTGTTCCAGACCCCGGCCGAGGTCGCCGCGCAGGCGGTGGAGGCCGACGTGCACGTGGTCGGGGTGTCCTCCCTGGCCGCGGGGCATCTGACCCTGGTGCCCGCGCTGCGCGAGGAGCTGACCCGGCTGGACCGCGGGGACATCATGATCGTGGTGGGCGGGGTCATCCCCCCGGCGGACTTCGCGCCGCTGCGGGAGGCGGGCGCGTCGGCGATCTTCCCGCCGGGGACGGTCATCGCCGAGGCCGCCGTCGACCTGCTCGACCAGCTGGAGGAACGGCTGGGGTAGGGGGGAGCGCGGGGGCGCCGACCGCCGGGCCGGCCGTCCGGGCGGCACGGGCACGCGGCGGACGAGGGCGCGTCGGCGGAGGAACGCGGCGGATGAGTACTCGGCGAACGGGGACGCGGCGGAGGAGTACGCGGCGGAGGGCAGACACGTCGGTGAGCGACGCGGCAGGCGGGGACGCGGCAGAGGGCAGAGGGAAGACGTGTCGAGCCGGGGCGCGGCCCGGGGCTGGGGAGAGGGAGGCAGGCGTGGCGGAGCAGGGTCCCGTGCCGGGCGCGCGGCGTTCGGCGCGGCGCCGTCCGGTGGACGTGGACGCCCTCGCCGAGGGGGTCCTGGCCGGGCACCGACCCACCCTCGCGCGGGCGATCACGCTCGTGGAGTCCCGCCGCCCGGACCACGCGCGCGCCGCGCAGGAGCTGCTCGTGCGGCTGCTGCCGCACACCGGCGGGGCCCGCAGGGTGGGGGTCACCGGGGTTCCCGGCGTCGGCAAGTCCACGTTCGTCGACGCGCTGGGCACCCGGCTGACCAAGGCCGGGCACCGGGTGGCGGTGCTGGCCGTGGACCCCTCCTCCACGCGCACCGGCGGCAGCATCCTGGGCGACAAGACCCGGATGGAGCACCTGGCGGTGGACCCCAACGCCTTCATCCGGCCCTCGCCCACGGCGGGGACCCTGGGCGGTGTCGCCCGGGCCACGCGGGAGACCATGCTGCTCATGGAGGCGGCGGGGTTCGACGTGGTCCTGGTGGAGACGGTGGGCGTCGGACAGTCCGAGGTCGCGGTCGCCGCCATGGTGGACTGCTTCTGCTTCCTCACGCTGGCCCGCACGGGGGACCAGCTCCAGGGCATCAAGAAGGGCGTGCTGGAGCTGGTGGACGTGGTCGCGGTCAACAAGGCCGACGGGCCGCACGCCGAGGACGCGCGCAAGGCGGCCCGCGAGCTGTCGCGGGCGCTGCGGCTGCTCCAGCCGGTACACCCGGACTGGCGTCCGCCGGTGCTCACGTGCAGCGGCCTGACCGGCGACGGGCTCGACGAGGTGTGGGACGCCGTGACCCGGCACCGCGCGGTGCTGGAGCGCGACGGGGCGCTGGCTGAGCGCCGCAGCCGCCAGGGGGTCAGCTGGATGTGGGATCAGGTCCGCGACCAGCTCATGGACGCGTTCCTGCGCGACCCCCGGGTGGCCTCGCTCCTGCCGCGGACGGAGGAGGAGGTGCGGTCGGGGGAGACCACGGCGACCCTCGCCGCGCGCACGCTGCTGGACTCCTTCACCCGGGACCGGGGCCCCTCCGCCGGGTGAACCCGGAGGCGGCGCGGTGCCGGGGCGCGGACCGGAGGGGTGAACCCGGAGGCGGCGCGGTGCCGGGGCGTGGATCGGAGCACTCACCCGGGACCGCGGGTTTTGTCCGCCAGGTGAACACACGGTGACGGTGACGCCGCCGTCCAGCGGTGTCCGGGTGTCCCCGGCGCATCCCATGTCATGAAATGTCCCGGTGGCAACGGTGGATAACGGGTGCTCACCGCCAGGTTCGTGCCCAGGAGGCGAAAATTTCTTCCGGTATGCCATTCCCGAACGGGCGGTTCGCTTATACCGTGTGTGTCCAACGACTTACCAGGCTCGCGGGCGTACCAGACGCTCCCCCCTGACGTCGGACCGGCTCTGTGGGAGTGGCGCCGGTCCGGGTGGGCGTGGTCCGCCGGTCTGCGTATGGTTAAGCGAAGGGACCCCTCACCATCTCAACGTGGGGCCGGGAGGAGTGAACGTGCACAGGCTTGGGCTGAGCACGCGGGTGGAGAGCCGCAGCGTCATCGTCGCGATCGAGGGAGAACTCGACATCGCGACCGCCGCCGACCTCCAGGAACACATCCAGTCCGCTGTCGAGGACCACGGTCCTTGGCTGATCCTGGACCTGTCAGGTCTGGACTTCATGGACTCCAGCGGTCTGAACGTCATCATCAACGCCTACAGAACCGTCCGTGAGCTGGGCGGATCGCTGGCGCTGGCCGCTCTGAACGAACGCGTCACCAAGGTCGTCCGCCTGGTCGGCCTGCACCGTCAGGTTCCGGTCCACCAGACCGTGGCCACCGCCGTCGCCGCCATGGAGGCCCTGGAGGCCAAGCGCCAGGCCGGATAGCTTCCGGGAGCATGAGCCCCATCCTCCCCCCGAGTCCCGTGGACATCTCCTGGGACCACAACAGCCACTACCACGAACACCTCCTCCGCCACGTGCCCCCGCACTGCGCCCGAGCGCTCGACGTCGGGTGCGGCGGCGGCAGGTTCGCGAGGGCCCTGGCCTCCCGCGGGATCGCCGTCGACGCGATCGACCCGGCACCGCGGATGATCTCCATGGCACGGGAGCTCACACCCGCGCGGCTGCCGGTCGACTACCGTGTGGCCGCGCTGGAGGAGGCGGATCCGCGCCCCGGGGGGTACGGGTTCGTCAGCTCGATCGCCAGCATCCACCACATGCCGTTCGGTCCCTCGCTCGAACGGATGGCCGCCGCCCTCGCCCCCGGCGGCACGCTGGCCGTCCTCGGTCTGTACGCCGAGAAGGACGCCGCCGACGTCGCGACCAGCCTGGCCGCCCTGGGCCCGCAGTGGGTGGTCGGGGCCGGCCTGCGGCTGGGACGAGCGCTCACCGGCACACCGAACCTGCACAGCGTGGGACCCACCGCCGAGATGCCGATGCGCGATCCGCGGATGGGCCTGCGCGAGATCGCGGAGGAGGCCGGGGAGGTGCTGCCCGGCGCACGCCTGCGGCGGCTGCTGTTCTGGCGCTACTCGTTGTTCTACACGCGACCGGCCTGACCCCGTTCGAGGTCAGGCCGTCGTTTCGTGTCGGTCGGTTCCCGCTGGGGGCTGGTCCGTTGGGGATCAATGTGCGCGGGGATCAGTCGCCACTGCCACCGCCACCGCCGTCACCGGAGGAGGAGCCTCCCCCGTCGGCGGATGAGCTTCCGCCACCTCCGAAACCTCCGCTGTTGCCCGGGCTCCAGCCGGTGCCGCCACCGGGTCCACCGAACGGAGGCGCGTGGCCCTCCGGTCCCGGGTGCCCCGGGTTCTCGGCGGGCCCGACGGGCGTACCGGGGTGGCCGTGCCCGTACCCGGAGCGGCCGTGCCCGGGCGGTGCCGGGTGGGTCTGCCCGAACCCGTACGGCTGGCCGGGCGCGGGCGGTGCGAACGCGTGACCGGCCGGAGGGCTCGCGGCGGCCGGACCCGCGGCGCGTGCGGCAGCGGACTTCGACCGCACCAGCGCGACGGCGAGCGCGATCAGCGCGCCGGTGACCATGAGCCCGTACACGATCTCCACGAGGAGGCCCGTCACCGAGTTGGCCAGCAGGAACGCGTTGGTCTCCAGACCCATGGCCCCGATGGCGGTGACGACCACGACGTTGGCCACCTGGGCGAGCGCGGCGATGACCATGAGGGCACCGGCGGTCCGGACGGCACCCGGGGAGGGTGAGCCCTTCGCCCGGACGAGGGCGAGCACCGCCACCGCGAGCAGGACGACCGTGCCGAGGAGGTAGAGGAAGGACATCGGAGAACTCCTCGCGTCAGCGGGTCGGGGAGGGGTGCGGGCCGGACCGGGGTCCCGGCGGCGGAGGGGCGGCCGGATTCGGGACGCGCCTGGCCGCGGCCAGCACCAGGGTGAGCAGGCCTCCGAGGAAGACCAGCGTGAACACCAGGTGCAGCAGGTTGGTCACGGGGGACGTCGGGGAGAGCGTGCCCATGTACAAGGCGTAGAAGCTCCAGATCTGGACCGCCAGGTCGCCGAGGGCGCCGATGACGAGCAGGGCGCCGCCCGTCGCCACGAGCTTCTTGCGGTCGGCGGCCACCACGCCGGTGAGGGCCAGCACGATGATGCCGAAGAGCAGGTAGAGGCCCTCGAAGAACAGGGAGACGAAGGAGGAGAAGGAGAAGACGGTGTACATGGGAGAGATATCGGACATCCGGAGCCTTTCCTGGGATGGCGCGCAGGGCCAGACTCTAGCGCCGGGTCTCTCTCCGCGTCGAGGCGTGTACCGACCGTCCACCGCCTGCCCGTGCGCCGTGGGACGGCTGATCCGCCCCGGGGGTCCTCCACAGACGGTCTCCGTCCGTGGCGAACCCTTCTACCGTTGACAGGTACGGCGGAGCGGGGGCGGAACGGTCGGAGACGGCGTCGTGCTCGCGAACGCGGGCGGAAGGGGTAACGGATTGTCCGTATCCGGCCTTCCCGCCTAAGAAATTCCGGATTTCTGGCATGCTGCTCTACACCGCACCAGCATCCGTTCACCATCCCCCAAGGAAAACAATGCGCCTCCTGAGCACCGTCGTCGCGGGTACGGTCATGTCCACCGCGGCCCTGCTCCCCTCCACCGCTCTCGCTGACCACTTCGGCGTCTCCATCGAGGCGATGAGCTCCCCCTGCGCCCCCGTGACCATTGCGACCAGGTGGTTGGGAGAGGACAGCCCGTACGAGGAGGAGGCCCGTCTGGTCGTCCTCACCCAGGACGGTGTCGAGACCGCCCCGGTGGGGGAGAGCCTGAACGTCGGGCCGGAGGACATGTCCGTTCCCCCCACGAGCACGCGCAGCGGTGAGGTCTACTACCGCGTCTGGGTGGGGCACGAGCACTACTACGGCAATCCGGCGCCGTACGACAAGGAGGCCCTCCTCGTTTACCTGGACGAGGGAGGGTCGCCGCTCGCCGCGGACGTCCCCGGGGTGCCGTGGAGCGTGGCGTCCGCCGGGCCCTGTTCCGAGTACGAGGACCCGCCCACTCCGGAACCGAGCCCCTCCCTCCCCGACAGGGGTCCCTCCCCTGAGCCGACCCCCTCCTACCCGGGCACGGACCCCTCCGTGGAGCCGGAGCCCACTCCGGCTCCGGACCCGACCGGAGAACCGGTCGGCTGGCTCTCCGACCTTCCGAGTGCCCCCGAGGGCATGAAGCCCGGTCAGTGGTGCGACACCGAGGACCGGCTGGTCACCTTGTACGCCTACACCGACACCTCGGCGTTGCAGTGCCAGGACGACAACGGCTGGCGGTGGGTCGAGGTGCACTCTCCGGAGGAGCTCATCGTCCCGCCCTCCGGTGACCCCACGGCCACCCCCACCGACTCGCCCTCGCCGACACGGTCCCCCGACCCCTCCCCCGCGCAGGCCGCACCGCCCGCCGAGGACCCCTCGAAGAGGCTCCCGGTGACCGGAGCCTCCCTCACCGCCCTGGTGCTGGTGGCGGTCGTGGCCGTCACCGGCGGTCTCGCCGCGCTGTGGGCGGCCCGGGGCAGGGCCGGAGGCACGGAGACGGTCTGACGGACCCACCCGGCACCGGGCGGACACGCGCCGTCCGGTGCCGACCGGTACCCGAAGAGCTGTCCGACCGGACACGGGCGTCCGGGCCGTGGCGTTGGGCGGACCCGCCGCGGGAGTTTTCCACAGATCCTTTTCGGCTGTGGCGGCCCCCGCCTCCGGCGAGGAACATGGGAAGCGGTGGCAGAACAGCCGGAGGTGACGTCGTGCTCGTGGTGGAACTGGATCGGATCGACGGGGTGGGGACCGACCTGGTCGGCGGCAAGGCCGCCGGGCTGGCCGGGGCGATCGCGGCCGGAGAACGCGTGCCGCCGGGTTTTTGCGTCACCACCGAGGCCCACCGCTCCGGGAGGCTGCCGGAGGAGGAGGTGACCGCCGCCTACGAGGCCCTCGGCGGCGGCCGGGTGGCGGTGCGGTCCAGCGCGACCGCGGAGGACCTGCCGGACGCCTCCTTCGCGGGACAGCAGGACACCTACCTCGACGTCGAGGGCGCCGACGACCTCCTCACGGCCGTGCGCCGGTGCTGGGACTCCCTGTGGACCGACCGCGCCGTCGCCTACCGGCGTGACCGGGGCATCGACGACGACGGGGTGCACATGGCCGTCGTCGTGCAGCGCATGGTCCAACCCCGGGCCGCGGGGGTGCTGTTCACCGCCAACCCGGTCACCGGCACGCGGGACGAGACCGTCCTGGACGCCGTTCCGGGCCTTGGGAGCGCGGTGGTCGACGGCACGGTCCAGCCCGACCACTACGTCGTGGCCGCGGACGGCGGGACCGAGGGGCCGGGTGGCGGATGCCTGTCACCGGAGGAGGTGGCGGAGCTGCACGCCGCCGGGCAGCGGCTCCAGCGTCACTTCGGCTCACCGCAGGACGTCGAATGGGCCCTGGACAGCGACGGAACCCCCTGGATCCTCCAGTCCCGCGCGGTCACCACCCTCTTTCCGCTGCCCGACCACCACGACGACGGGCCCCGCGCCTACTTCGAGGTCGGCAACATGCAGGGCATGCTCCGCCCGTTCACCCCGATGGGCCTGTCCGTGCTGGGGGCCGTCGCCTCCGCGTGGTTCGGCTCCTGGAGCACCGGACCCGACGACGGGAGCGGGACGGTGGTCTCGGTGGCGGGCAGGTTCTACCTCGACCTCACCCCCTACCTGCGCAACCGCTGGATCCGCGGCGCGCTGCCGGGCAGCATGGTCGTCTACGGCCCCCGGGCCGCGGCAGCCGTCCGCTCCCTCCTGGACGACCCGCGGTTCGCCGCGCGCCCGGGTGGACGGATCAACCTGGGCAGGGCGGTCGGGGCCGTCGCGCGGGCGCTGCCGCTCACCGGCAGGATCCTCGGGGACGCCGTGGCCGCGCTCGTCGATCCCGACGACGCCAGGCGGCGCTTCCTGCGGGCCGGTGAGGTGCTCCGGACGCGGGCCACCCGCGCCCCGGAGCACGCGCTCACTCCCGCGCAACGGCTGCGGCACGCGACGCAGCTCCAGAACGAGGCGCTGACGGAGGGGATGGTCCCGATGATCGGGCCCCTGTGCGTCGGTATCCTCGCCGCCAGGGCGCCCGATCTGCTGCTCAGGGGGATCGCCGAACCGGGCGATGTGGCCGCCGTCCTCGGCGGGATGCCGCACAACGTCACCACGGAGATGGACCTCGCGCTGTGGCGGCTGGCGGACGGGGCGCGCGGGTACGGCGAACTGCTCCGGGGCACCCCGCCCGAGGAACTGGCGGCCAGGTACCGGGCGGGGACGCTCCCCGACATCGGCCTCAACGGTTTCCTGGAGAGGTACGGGCACCGCGGCGCCGCCGAGGTCGACGCGGGCGTGCCCCGGTGGTCGGAGGACCCCGCACCCCTGTTCGCGGCGGTCGCCAACTACCTGCGGGTGACCGACCCGGAGCAGGAACCCGACCGGAGGTTCGCCCGGGCCGCCGCCGAGGCCCAACGCACACGGGACGCGCTGGTCCGCAGGGCGCTCGCCTCCCGGCCCGTCCGCGCGCGTCTGGCGTCGTTCTCCTTCGACCGTGCGCGCGCCCTGACCGGGATGCGGGAGTACCCCAAGTTCTCCTGGCTGTTCGCCATCGCCGAGACGCGTCGGCAGCTCCTCCTCGTCGGCGCCGAGATGGTCGGGGCGGGACGGCTGGACGCGCCCGACGACATCATGTTCCTCCACATGCCGGAGGCGCGCGCCCTGGTGGAGGGCGCGGACCAGCGCGCGCTCGTCGCCGAGCGCCGCGCCGAGTACCTGCGTGAACGCGGGCGCCGCCGGGTGCCCCCGGTCCTGCTGTCCGACGGCACCGACGTGGAGGCCGCGCTGCCCGCCCTGCCCTCCGGGCGGGACGGGGAGTTCCTCGGCGTGCCCGCCTCCTCAGGAACCGTGACCGGGGTGGCGAGGGTGATCCACGACCCGGCGGGGGCCACGCTCGAACCGGGGGAGATCCTGGTGGCCCAGAGCACGGACCCCGGATGGACGCCCCTGTTCATGACCGCCGGAGGGCTGGTGGTGGAGACGGGGTCCACCATCGCGCACGGGCCGACGGTCGCCCGGGAGTACGGCATCCCCGCCGTGATCTGCGTCCCCGGGGCGACGGAGGTGATCCGGGACGGGCAGCGGATCACCGTCGACGGCGGTACGGGCACGGTCCGCGTCGAGGACGGGGAGAGACCGGAGGAGCCGTGACCGGCGGGGGCTAGAAACCGCCTCCGCCGCCGCCTCCGTCGGCCCCGCCGCCGTGGCTGCCGCCGGCACCGCCGCTTCCCCCGGAGTCACTTCCGCCGGAACCGTCGCCGTAGGGGCCCGGGGCTCCCGTCGGCCCGTAACCGTGCCGGGAGGGACGCTGACCGTACCCGGGCGGAGCCGCGGGCGGTCGTCCGGGTGCCGGGGTGCGCGGCTGGCCGGGGCGGTGACCCGGGCCGGACGGAACGGGTTGGCCGGGGCGGTGACCCGGGCCGGACGGGATCGGCTGGCCGGGACCCGCCTGCTGGTAGGGAAGATCGGGTTGCTGCCCTGTCCCGGCGGGGGCCGCGTGCTTGTGCCGACGGGCGCTGCGCACCCCGAACAGCAGGAGGACGACGGCCGGCACGAGCAGGAGGGAGATTACGGCGTGGTAGGTCAGGGTCACGGCCGGGAACATCGGTACGGACAGCGTCAACCGCCCTGAGAAGGAGCCGTGGAGGCCCGAGAACTGGGACCACATCCACACCTCCCAGCCGCCCGTGACGACGGCGGCGAGGATGAGGAACCCGCCCCCGGTGAGGACCAGTCCCCGGCCGCTGGGGGAGCCCCCCGCCCGCAGCAGTGCCACCACGCCGCAGACGAGGAGGGGCACGGAGTAGAACAGCAGGTTCAGGAGAAGGGAGATCATCGTCGGCTCCGGGGTCAGCGCTGTACGGGGGACGCGGGCGGGCCGGGCGGGTACGGTCCCGCGGGGGCGTACCCGGGCCGCGGAGTACGTGCGCGAGGAGGGCGCCGGGTGGCACCGAACACGAGAAGGAGCAGCCCGGTGGCGGACAGGGCGTGGCAGAAGTAGTTCAGCCCGTCGATGACGAGGAACGTGGTCCTTCCCCCGAAGAGGTCCCCGAGCAGGGACTCGACCGGAAGGAACAGCACCACGATGACCAGGCTGACAGCCGAGGCGAACAGGATCAGTCCGCCTCCGACACCGGTGAGGGCGCGGCGACCTTTCGGGGCGACGAAGCCGCAGAGCAGTCCGGCGCTCCCCAGCAGCAGGGCCAGGGCCGGTCCGATCACGTGGGGCAGTGTGTGGAAGAGCACGGAAGTCCTCGGTGAGAGGGGGAGCGGGGACCGCGCGGCGGGTGACCGCGCCGTGCATGTGACCCTAGCCACGGGCAGGGACCCTTGGGGCGGTGGCGTCCGCTTGTGGCCAGTCGGCGCCGGACCCGAACCGACCCGGCCGAGGGCTAGAAACCGCCTCCGCCGCCTCCGTCGGACCCGCCGCCGTAACCGCCCCCGCCACCGTCGTTGTGGCCGCCTCCGCCGTCGAAAGCGTCGCCACGATGGCCGGGATCGCCCGTTGTCTCGTGGGCGTTCGAGGTGTACGCGGAGGATCGGCCACCGTCGTACGGGGCGCCGCCCGGTCGTCCGCCCCGCTGCTCCGGCCGCTGCTCCGGCCGTCGCGGAACGGTTCCCCGGGGCGCGTGTCGCCGTCCCCGGGAGCTCATCACCGCGCACAGCAGCAGGACGAGCGCCACCGCGAGCAGCACGTAGGACCCGATTTCGAGGACGTACAGCACCGTGAACGGGACCGGCACCTCACCGTTCCCCACCAGGGCTGGAAGAAAGAGGAACCGGAACCAGAGTTCCCGGCTCCCCTGGACGATGCTGAGGAGCACGAGCAGCCCGCCTCCGGCGCGTACGAGGCCACGCCCGCCGGGAGCCCTCCCGGCGAGGACGAGCGCGAGGACTCCCGCCAGCAGCGGGGGGAGCACGACAGTCAGCAGCGCCAGGAGAAACTGCACCAGGTCGGGGCCCTGCTGGGTCATCGCCGGGCCTCCTCGTGCGGTCCGTCGAAGGAGGAGAACGACGGAGGGGGCGGCCCGGCCCGCGATGTCCTCCGGCTGGCGGCCAGGACCAGCAGGACCATGCCCGCGCCGAGGAGGAGCGCGGACAGGTGGTACGACACGCCCGTGATCAGTGTGGTGGTCTCCGAGTCCGCCACCCGTTCGCGCAGCCATTCGGAAAAGAGCTGGTCGAGCAGGGCCAGGACGGAGGAGGCCAGCAGCGCCGCCGCGCCCAGTCCGGTGAGCGCGCGGCGCTCCGGAGCGGCGGTGAAGCAGCAGACCAGCGCGAAGAGGCCCACCAGCAGAAGGAGGAGCGGTCCGATCAGGTAGGGCAGGTGGAGGTTCACTGCGGTCCTCTTGGGTGGGGGAGTGGGCGGGGGCCACAGCGCGGTGCGCGTCCGCGCCGCGAGGGAACCTACCCGTCCGAGGGGCGTCCGAGGCGGCCGCGGCCGCTTGTGGCCAGACCCGGGGCCCGAACCAACCCCGCCCCGGCCGCATCCCGAAACGCACGCGACCGTCTCTCCGGCGGCAGTGAAGACGACCCGGGCCTCGCCCTCCACCACACCGGTGACACGGGCCCCGGCGGCCCTACTGCCCAGAGCGAAGGCCGCGCCGCCGGGCGGACACGGGTTCGACCTGGATGTGCGGGTCGAGGAGGTCGCGGGCTCCCGGATCGGGGTTTGCCACCGCTGGGCACGTCGCCCCGGTCCCGACGCGATCAACCCGCGTACGGATCTTCCCGTCCCAGCGCGTGCTCCACCCGGAGCCGCTGGGTATGGTGCATCTCCAGTCCTGCCGCCTCCTCGGCGGTGAACCAGGCCACCTCGTGCGACTCGTCGCTGACCGCGAGCTCTCCTCCGACGACACGGGCGCGGAAGCACACGTTGAACTGGCGGCGCACCTCACCGTCGCCGTAGACGATGACGTGGCGGGCGTCGGTGTAGGTGCCGAGCAGACCGGTCACCTCGATCTCGTACCCGGTCTCCTCCCGTACCTCACGCACGGCCGCCTCGGGCAGGCTCTCGGTCATCTCCATCGCCCCGCCCGGCATCGCCCACAGCCCGTTGTCCACCCTCCGCTGCAACAGCAGACGGCCCTGCTCGTCCAGAGCGGCAGCGCTGGCAGCGACCACCAGGCTGTTGGGAACGGGTGCGTCCGGATCGTCGTAGTACTCGGTACGTGCCATCACACCTCATCGCACATCGGGGCGCTCATGCCCGGTGAGCGCGCTACGGGCCCGCTCCACCAGTTCGAGGGCCGCATGGCCCTTCACGGCAGAACGTGACAGGGCCGAGAACACGCGCCGGTACGGTTCGATCGCGTCGTCATCGGTCAGACACAGTTCGGCGCCGATGGTCTCCACGATCACGCGGTCATCGTCAAAGATCCAGAAGCCGTGCGAGGGAACCACGTCCGTGCTGCACCGCATCGGAATGACGCCGACCTCAGCCCTTCCCGAAGTGAGTTCCGCGATGACGCGATCGAGCTGGTCGGCCATGATCGTGTCCGGAGCCAGGCGGAGCCTCAGGGCGGGCTCCCATATGAGGATGTGGAACGTCTTACCAGGTGATTCGAGCACGCGTTGGCGCTCGATCCTGGCGTCCACCGCCCGTTGCCCGTCGTCAGGCACGCCGTGCAGGCGCACACCCCGGCGGAACATGAACCGTGCGTAGTCGGCGGTTTGCAGGAAACCGGGGATGCAGGATGACTCGAAGATCCGGAACCTTCGTGTCCGTTCATCCAGAGGGAAGTAGGAGTTCTGGCGTGCCTCGTGTCCGGCCGCGAGCTGGCGCCGCCAGCTCGCGTAGTGAGTCTCCAGGGAGCGCAGCTGCGTTACCAGCCCTCCAGCGGCGTCCTGGCGACCGCACAACAGTGCCCATGAGCGCAGATCGTCCGTGTTCGCGGTCTGTTTGCCGTGTTCCAGACGCGACACCTTGGAGGGGTGCCAACCGGCTCGGGAGGCCAGCTCGCGGCCAGACAGCCCGGCCTCATCCCGGAGTTCGCGCAGGCGGACGCCAAGGGAGATCCGGGCTGTCTGGTAGTCGGTCATGCAGCGCGAGATGCCATGTACTCGGTGAAGGTGAGCGCATGGTGCCAGGCGGCGTCCCGTGCCTGAAGGGCGGTCAGTACCTGCTCCGGGGCTTCGGTCAGGCTCGCTCCGAGGAAACGGTCGTCCTCGAATTTCAATCGGGCCACCGTGCGACTGTCGAACACCCAGAAGTCATGGTCGGGAAGCTCCGCCACGATCGGGTGGGTGCGCGGCAGGTAGCGGATGTCCTCGCCGACGCCGAGGTTGTAGGGGGTGCCCCACAGCTCCCAGCGCAGGTAGTCCGAGGGCGGGTCGTCGATGAGTCGGACCCGCTCCATACGCTTGCCGGTGGCCAGTTCCGCACGCATCATCTTCAGCCAGGGCTTGAACCACTCGATGTCGGAGTCGTCCCCGACCAGCCACCGCTGGAACGGTAGGTCCTCGTTCGCCTTGCCGTAGTGCGTGCGTGTCTCCAAACGCCAGGCGGTGTGTCGGTAACGGCGGAAGAGGTCGGTGAAGTCCTCTCCGCTGACGAACTCGGACATCTCAATCCTTGGGGGCGAAGCGGGTGAGCAGGGCGCGGGGGACTACGACGAACTCCTCGCCAGCAAGGACGTCGCTCAACTGGCGCAGGGCTTCGGGGTCGGTCAGTTTGTCACCTTGTACCACGATGTCGCCGGTGTCCGTCTCATACAACGTGGGGCAGGCGCCGTCCTGGGACGTGGTGCCGAGTTCGCGGAGTTTCATGGTCCTCCTCGGTTCAGGGGGTGCACTACGAGTATCTCGGGAGAAGGACGGCCGGGGCAGTTGTTGGCGGATCTGACAGACGCAATCTCGCGCAATCCTCCCGCTTGGTCGAAGCTCCCGGCCTACGCTCGCGCCGTCCGCGTTTTCCTCGCATGCCAAGGCGGTACCGGTCATGACCTCTGACACGACCCATGACGACCTTCCGCGTGTACTGGCCCCGTATGTGCGGGTCGGGGTACAGGATTCGACGCTGTTCCTTGGCTTCGGTTCGATACGCCAACCCGTACGCGACCGCGCGCTGTGGGGGCCGCTGCTGCGTCTGGCCGACCACTTCCGCGCCCCGCGCACCCGCCGGGAGGCTGCGGCCTACCTGAGTTCCTCCTGCGGCACCGACCCCGCCTCGACCGAGGCCGCGATGCTGCTGCTCGAACACGGCAACTGCCTGATCCCCGCCCACACCTACGACCGTGCCGACCGCTTCAGCAGGCACGCGCTGTTCTACGAACTCTCCGGAGCCGACGCCGAGCGCGTACAACGGCGCCTGACTCAGGCCCGTGTCGTCCTGCTCGGCTGTGGCGGGATCGGTAGCCTGGTCGCGGTCACCCTGGCCACGGCCGGGGTCGGGGAACTGACCCTGGTGGACGGCGACCACGTGGAGCTGAGCAACCTGACTCGCCAGTTCCTGTTCACCGAGGCTGACATCGGCCTGCCCAAGGCGGAGGTGCTCGCCCGGGAACTGCGGCGGCGCAACTCCTCCTGCGAGGTGCGCCCCATGGTGTGCGACGCCGCTGACAGGGCGGACCTGGCTCACCTGCCGGAGTGCGACCTCATGGTGGTCTCGGCGGACTCGCCCGGCCTGACGGGGATGGTCAACGCCCATTGCGTCGCGTCGGGGACCGCGTGGATGAACGCCTGCTACGTCAACGACATCGCGGTGTGGGGCCCGCTGGTGGTTCCGGGAACGACCGGATGCTGGGACTGCCAGCCGCTCACGGCGCGCCTGCCTGAGGACGACTTTGAACTGGCCTCCCTTGTCGCGCGGGTCAACGGCCGCTACCAGGCGCCTTCCAGTGGACCGGTGAACATGCTGGCCTCGTCCCTGGCCGCGTTGGATGTACTGCGCCACCTGGGCGGGTTCGGAACACCGGCCGCGCTGAACCGTCGTGTGGGGGTGTGGTCGCACGACCTGGCCCTCGACCACCAGGCGGCGGAGCGCGACCCCTCCTGCCCCACCTGCGCCAATGCTGTCCTCTCCTCGTCCCGAGAAGGAGCCCGATGAACGCCGATCATGACGCGGGGTGTGTCTTCTGCCGGATCGTGTCCGGGGAGGCGCCCGCGCATCGGATCTGGGAGGACGCCGACCACCTGGCTTTCCTGTCGATCTTCCCCAACACCGAGGGGTTCTCGGTGGTGATCCCCAAGACGCACCGCACCAGTTACGTGGTCGACCTGGAGCCGTCGGAGTACGCGGCCCTGCACTTGGCCGCGCGCGAGACGGCCCGCCGTCTGGACGCCGCCTTTGCGGATGTGGCCCGCACCGGGATCATGTACGAGGGCTACGGGGTGGACCACGCCCACGCCAAGCTCTTCCCCATGCACGGCACCGCGGGCAACGCGGGCGAGAACTGGCGCGAGGTGGTCTCACCGATCGAGGGCTACTTCGACCGGTACCAGGGGTATCTGTCCTCGCACGACCACACCCGCGCCGACGACGCCTGGCTCGCGGAGGTGGCCGAACGCGTTCGGAAGGCCGCTCCCTGCGCCCGACTGCTACGTGCTCCGCGCACACAGGGGCGGGACGGTCCTCAGAAGGACCGCCCCGCCGTCGTGGTGCCTGGCCTAGTTGTTGCCGTCGTCGTTCACAGCGGACCTCCTTCTCGGTACGGGGGTCGAATCACGGGCTGTGGGCGTCCCGGGTGGCCCAACCGCCTGCAACAACCATGAAAGCCGGTGCCGGGGCGCCAGCCAACGCCCTTGCACGAGATTGCTCCTGGCGCGCGGAAGCGATGACGCGAGCGATGTCGCGCCCGAAGGGTTTGCCCGGGACTGTCGGGTCCCCGGAACACGAAAGACTGGGGCCGGGAGAGTGTGACGGCCGCGCCGGGCCCTCGATCCGGCGCGGCCTCCCGAAGGGGTTCGGGCGCGGGCCGCTCCCGGCTACAGCAGGACCGTGGCCAGGTGGTGGGCCAGGGCTCCGACTCCGGTCGCGAGGGTGTAGGCGGCCAGCAGGCGGGTCGGGCCGGTGCGGGTCCAGCTGAGGCGACGGGGTCTGCGGTGGCTGTGCGGACGTTGGGAGCGGCGGCGCGGCAGTGGCGGGCGTTCTGGGCGTTGCGGGCGGGGCTGGAGCGGGCCGTCGTCGGGGGCGGGTCGCGGGCGCGGAACCGCGGGTGCCTGTGGGCGTAGCGGCGGAGGGGAGGACTTGCGCGGTCCTTCGGAGTCTTTGGTGCCCCGAGTGTTCTGAGTGCCCGGCGTGTCCCGAGTGCTCTGAGTGCCCGGCGTGTCCCGAGTGCTCTGAGTGCTCTGAGCGCTTTGGGGGTTCTGGGAGCCGCGTTCGGCCAACCGGGCGGCTTGGACGTGCATCCAGGCGGGCAGTTCGCCGTGGGCCTGGCGGTAGGCCACCCGGGAGTTGTTCGCCATCTGGTCCAGGAGTCGCTGTTCCCGGGCGGAAACGGCGGGGTTACCGGTGTTCCTGGAGCGGTTGAGGCCGTCGGGACGGCTGGAACGACCAGGGTGACCGGCGGTACCCGGGCGGACGAAGCGCTGTCCCCGGGGCGCGTCCAGGACTCGGCGGATGCGATCGGTGCCGGGCCCGCCGACGGTGGAGGCGCTCACCGGTCGGCCCTGGCGCTGGCGGTACTGGAGGGAGCGGTGGGGACCAGGGCGAACTCGGCCCACACGACGGTGCCCAGCCCGGCGCAGAAGGGGAAGTCCACCACTGCCTTGCTGCCCCACCTGGTGGCCAGGGTGTTGATGAGCAGCAGGCCCCGGCCGCGTTCGGCTTCGTCCCACTCGGTTGCGGTGCGCTGGTGCGGAATGTGCGGGAGGGAAGGGTTCTTGGTTCGAACGCCGTCGTCGGTGATGCCCAGGTGCAGGGTGGTGGCGGTGGGCATGGACAGGGTTCGGATGACCCGGCCGTTCTCCTGACTCGAACGGGAGTGAGCAGCGGCGTTGGCAAACATCTCGCTGGCGCACAGCACGATGGTGTCGGCCAGGTCAGGGCACAGGCCCTCCAGACAGAAGAGGTTGGCCCGCAGGTCCTCACGTACCCAAGCGGCCTGGGAGAGGTCGCCGGGGTAAACCCGGGAGGGCCAGCGCCGCCCGGCGAAACCTGGGGTGGGCGTGTGGATCGGTGCACGAGGACGCGGCACAATGGACATGACGCACTTCTCCTTTGAGCAGGGGTCTGTGTTGTCTGGGGCTCTGAGGGCGGCGCAATCGCCCTCAGAGCCCGTTTTCGTGTGGCCGCCCTCAACAGGCGGCCGTCCCAGCGGTGAGCGAAGCGCCGCTGTGGACCGGCCAGATCCCAGCTCTTCTCCTGCGCATCCTCGTGTCACGCACCGCGTTCATCGAGGTAGGCAGCCTTCTTCCGAAGAACCACACCGGAATCTCGCTTCGCCCTCTAAGCTAGAGAACAGCCTTAGTACTTACAAGGTCTGCATAAAAAGTGGTCTGCATTAATAGCACATGTCCTTTTTGATGCAGTGAGATGATGGGGGCGTCCCCGCCATCCGCTGTGACGACGACGGAACGAAGGAGGCCTCCGTGGCCCAGGGCTCCCCCGTGCGCAGGCACTACCTGGTGAGTCAGCTCAAGCGGCTCAGGAGCCAGGCGAAGCTGTCCCAGGAACAGGTCGCCAACGAGTTGGGTTGGGACACCAGCAAGCTCTACAGAATCGAGAACGGGCGGTTCGTCCGGCTGACGACGGAGGCCGTCGCCGCACTCTGCCGCCTGTACGGATCGAGTGACGCACTTCGTGAAGAGCTGGTGGAGATCGCCAAGGCGGCCCGCAAGCAGAAGCCCTGGTGGTTCCAGCACGAGGACGTGGCGGGCAACGCCTTCTACAGCCTGGAGAACGAGGCCACCAAGATTCAGCAGTACGCCATGGGAGTCGTCCCGGGCCTCCTCCAGCACCCGGACTACATCGAAGCCCTCATGTCGCGGGGGTTCGTGGCGGACAAGGAGGAGCGCCAGAAACGCATCGCCGCACGCGTCGAGCGCTGCACCAGCATCTTGGACCGCGACAGTTCACCCCGGATCTGGACGATCATCGACGAGTCGGTGCTCCGCTGCCTCGTCGGCGGGCCCGAGGTGATGCGGACCCAGTTCCAGCACCTGATGGAGCTGGACAAGCGCCCGAATATCGACATTCAGGTCCTGCTACTGTCCAAGGGCATGGCACAGTCCTGCGGCTACACCCTCCTGCACCTCGGCGAAACCGACCGGGTGGGCTACCTTGACGTCCCTCCGAGCGGGCACTTCTTCGAGGGCAGCGACGAGCTCGCCAACCACGAGCACGGGTTCGAGTACATGCAGGCCGCTGCTCTGCCGTTGGATGACACGCAAGACTTCATCCGTGATCTGGCGAACGACCTGGAGAAACCCTGATGACTGAGCACGAAGCCGCCGAGGCGACATTGGTGTCCGCTTCTCTCTGGCACACCTCCAGCTACAGCGTTGAAAGAGGTGAATGCGTGGAGGTCTCGGAGGGAGCAACCACCGGGGTTCGGGACACCAAGCACCGGGATCTGGGCGCGCTCCTCTTCGGCGGTGGCGAGTGGCAGGCCTTCCTGGGTGCCACGAAGGACGGTTCCCGCTAGAGCCCTGCGTGCACAGGGTGTACTCCGGGACGCCTTGGTCCACCGTGTGTCCTTCGGGTCGTTGGTCCCATGTGCGCGGCGCGCCCCGGGGTAGTTCGCGGGTATGAACAGGAACCGCGGCATCCCCCGTACCCCAGGGCGGTTCGGCACCCTCATGGGTCGATCCACCATCTACGCCCAGAACAACCCGCGTCAGTTCGGTCTCCGTACGGCCCTGGCGGCTGGCGCGTTCGGCCTCCTCCTTCTGGCCGTCGCCTTCGTCCCCCTGGCATCGACCCAGGGGACGGATCCCCTGTTCCTCGGCTTCTTCGGGGGCATCGTGCTCATGGTGCTGGTCGCGGCGGTAATCAGCGGTTTCGTCAGCACGTGGATGATGCGCCGCATGGTCAAGGGCAGACCACTGCCCCTGGACGCCGACCCGTCCAAGGCCTGGGCCGCGCACTGGCAGATCATGCGGGGCACCCTCCACCCGGATCCCGAGACCAACTGGCTCGGGCGCATCCTCGCTGACCAGAGCGACACCTCCAGGTCACCGAAGTACATGATCGCGGTCGGCGGTTTCCTCCTGCTGATCAACGTGCCGAACGCCCTCCTGTACTACGACGGCGGATCCCCGATGGCCCTGTTCAACCTGTTCCTCCTGTTCGTGCTGGTGGTCATGATCGCGACCTTCGTCCCGCTCACGATGCGCCGCCAGCGCAGGGTCCGCCAGTTCCGGGAGACCTACGACCTCGCCTCCACGGGCTCCTCCGGTACTCTCGGACGCGAGGACTGACCACGGCGCCCCTTCCTCCTCGCCCCCCACGCTCCGTGACCGCTCCTCACTCGGCGGTGCCCATCGGCGTTGCGCCGGGACAACACGGTGCGTAACATCGCATCGAATCGGTTCGATAATGGACGGGACGGCACGGTGCGGATCTCCGATGTGGCCCGGCACGCTGGCGTGTCGCCGAGCACGGTCTCCTACGTCCTCAGCGGCAAGCGGTCGATCTCCGAGACCACCCGGCGGCGCGTGAAGGAGAGCATCGACGCCCTCGGCTACCAGCCGCACGCGGGCGCCCGCTCCCTGGCCAGCCGCCGCAGCAACGTGATCGCCCTGGTCATCCCGCTCCGCGGCGACGTGCACGTCCCCGTCGCGATGCGCTTCGCCGTCTCCGTGGTCACCGCCGCCCGCGCGCACGACCACGACGTCCTCCTGCTCACCCAGGGCGAGGGCCCCGACGGCCTGCGCCGGGTCTCGGGCAGCGCCATGGTGGACGGCGTCATCGTCATGGACGTGGAGGCCGACGACGCCCGCGTGCCCGTCCTGCGCGAGCTGGACCTGCCCTCGGTCCTCATCGGCGTCCCCGAGGACACCGAGGGCCTGACCTGCGTGGACCTGGACTTCGCCGCCGCCGGTGCGGCCTGCGTGCACCACCTCGCCGACCTCGGCCACACCGACCTCGCCTTCGTCGGACAGCCGCCCTCGGTGTACGAGCGGCGCACCGGGTTCGCCGAGCGCACCACCACCGGCTTCGAGCGCGCCGCCGCCGAACGCGGCGTCCGCGCCACCCTGCACCCCTGCTCCCCCGACACCGCGCACGGCCTCGCGGAGGACCTGCTCCGCGAGCGGCCCGGCCTCACCGGCCTCATCGTGCACAACGAGCCCTCCGTCGGCCCGCTGCTCGAGTCCTTCGCCGAGCACGGCCGCACCCCGCCCGAGCTGTCCGTGGTCGCCATCGGCCCGGTCCCGCCCGGTGCCCCGCCGCTGACCTCGGTGGACCTGCCCGCCGAGGAGGTCGGAGCCCGCGCGGTCGGACTGCTCATGGACAAGATCGACGGCCCCGGAAACCCCGGGGTGACCCTGCTCGAACCCCGGCTCACCTCCCGGGAGAGCACCGCCCCGCGCGCCTGACCGCGCTCCGCGCCTGACCGGGGGATGTGGCGGGGGACACCGGAAAAAGTGCCCCCGGGTCGCGGAATACCCCACCCCACCCTCCCGTTGTACGGGGTGCCGGAAGGTGCGGTAGAAAGTGTCCCCCGGGCTCCACTCAAAGCCTTCACGGAATACCGCGCCCGCAAGGGTGGCAGGAGCCGTGTTGTGCACCGCGCCGTGAGGCGACCGCCGCACCGTTCCGGTGTACGTGACGGCCCCGCCGGGCAACTGCCCGGCGGGGCCGTTTCACGTCCCGCGCCCCGAGGGACGCCCGATCCGGAGGGGTCAGCCGCGCCTGGCCTTCTGCACGGCCTCGGCCAACTTTTCCTTGTTCATCTTGGAGCGGTCCTTGATGTCCAGCTCCTGGGCCTCCTCGTAGAGGTCGCGCTGCTTGGGGACCCTGCCCCCGAGGTTGAAGCGCCTGAGCTCCTGCTCACGCCGCTCCGAGAACGCCTTGCCCAGCTCCTGGGCGCGCTTTTGGCTCACGGCCTCCTTGAGGCCGGGCAGGACGTCGCTCTCCTCCTCCTCGACGTGGTGCTTGACCGCGTCGACGAACCTCTCGCACCGCTTCTCGAACTCCTTGCTGTTCGGGTCGCAGTCCTTCAGCTTCTGGAGCAGCTCCTCGGCCTCCTGGTGCTCCTCCGTGCCGTGGCGGACCTCCGGCCCCTCGCCAGCGGCCTTGGCGGCGGCCGGGTACACCTCGTCCTCCTCGGCACGGCTGTGCGCGGTGAGGATCGCCTCGATCTCCTCCAGCAGGCGCGGCCGCTGGTCGGGCTCGGACCGGAGCCGGTCGAACAGCTCCTCCATCGTCCGGTGGTCCTTCATGATCAGGGTGACGGCGTCCTCGGCCATGTTCGCCTCCGCTTCGGTGGTGGTGCTTCCGACCACCGCCACTACCCACGGGTCCGCTGTCCAGACACGGCGCCGACCGGTCGCCGCGGCCCGACCCGTCCCCGACCCGAAAGCGGTCCGGGCCGCGTCCCGCGCCTCGCGCGGAACACGGCCCGGATTCGGGAACGGGGATCAGCGCAGGCCGAACAGATGCTCCATGGCGAGCTGGTCCAGGCGTTCGAAGTGGTAACCCCGCCTGCCGACCTCGGCCAGGTCGATCTCCTCGGCCAGCAGGTCGGACAGGGACTCGCCCTCGCCCAGCGTGGACTGGGACAGCTCGGGCACGCGCGAGGCCGCGAGCGCCTCCACCACCTCGGGGTCGGCGCGGAACGCCCTGGCCTTCTCCTTGAGGATGAGGTAGTTGCGCATGCAGGCCGCGGCCGACTCCCACACGCCGCTCATGTCCTCGGTGCGCGGCGTCTTGAAGTCGAAGTGCAGCGGGCCGTCGTAGCCCGCGCTCTCCAGCAGGTCGACCAGGAAGAACGCCTCCTTGACGTCGCCCGCGCCGAAGCGCAGGTCCTGGTCGTACTTGATCCCGCGCTGGCCGTTGAGGTCGATGTGGAAGAGCTTGCCCGCCCACAGCGCCTGCGCGACGCCGTGCGCGAAGTTCAGCCCGGCCATCTGCTCGTGGCCGACCTCCGGGTTGACCCCCACCATCTCGGGGTGCTCCAGCTCGTTGATGAAGGCCAGGGCGTGCCCCACCGTGGGCAGCAGGATGTCGCCGCGCGGCTCGTTGGGCTTGGGCTCCAGGGCGAACCGCAGGTCGTGGCCCTGCTCGCGCACGTAGCCGCACAGGATGTCGAAGGCCTCGCGCAGCCGGTCCAGGGCGGCGTGGTCGTTCTTGCCCGCCTCCGTCTCGGCTCCGTCCATGCCGCCCCAGCACACGTACGTCCTCGCGCCCAGCGACACGGCCAGTTCGATGTTGCGGACGACCTTGCGGATGGCGTGACGGCGCACGTCGCGGCTGTTGGAGGTGAACCCGCCGTCGCGGAACACCGGGTCCGAGAACAGGTTGGTGGTCGCCATCGGCACCTTGAGGCCGGTCTCGTCCAGGGCCGCGCGGAACCGCTTGAGGATGTCCTCGCGCTCGGTGTCGGAGCTGCCGGGCGGGATGAGGTCGTCGTCGTGGAAGGTGATCCCGTGCGCGCCGAGGTCGGCGAGGCGGCGCACGGCGTCCACCGGGTCGAGCTCGGGGCGGACGGGGTCGCCGAAGGTGTTCACCCCGCGCCACCCCACGGTCCACAGGCCGAAGGTGAACCTGTCCGCGGGTACGGGCTGGTAGCTGCTCATGTCGTGTCTCCTGAGGTAGGCGCAGGACTCCGGAATAGTTTGTCTAGAGTCGCAACTAATTGTCAACGGGGTGGCCGCGCAGCACCGCCACCCCGCCGCCCGGCAGGGTCATCCCCTGCGCCGAAACGCCCGACACCAGGTCGCGGGCGCTCGCGTCCAGCCCGAACCGCGCCGGGTCGATCCACCGCGGCCGGTTGTCGTGGTTGGTGACGAACACCCACGCGCCGTCCCGGTCCACCCGGCGCACCACCTCCAGCCCCGGCTCGGGGAACGGCCCCGTCCCCGCCGCCTCGGCCAGCAGCCGCGCCAGGCCCCGGTCCGACAGCCGGGCCGACAGGTACCAGGCCTCGCCCGCCCCGTGCCGCCGCCGCGTCACCGCGGGCAGCCCGTCCAGCGGCCCGCCCGCGTAGTGGGCCACCGCCTCGGCCCCCGCCAGGTGGACGTGTTCGCTCCACAGGGTGACCTCCTCGCGCACCGAACCCAGGTCCAGGCCCACCGTCTCGCCGGGCAGCATCGGGTACACCTCCTCCACCCGCACCCCCAGCAGGTCCCGCAGCGCGCCCGGGTACCCGCCGGTGCGCACGGTCCCGTCCGGGTCGGCGGCCCCGCTCAGGAAGGTCACCACCAGCGTCCCGCCGTCCTCGGTGTAGCGGGCCAGCCGCTCGGCCGCCTCGTCCGACAGCAGGTACAGGGCGGGCACCACCAGCAGCGGCACCCGCGGCAGGTCGCGGTCGGGGCGCACCATGTCCACCGTGCGCCCCGACCGCCACAGCACCCGGTGCACCTGGCGTACCGCCTCCAGGTAGTCCACGCCCCGCGCGGGCAGCGACGGGCTGCCCAGCGCCCACCAGCACTCGGGGTCCCAGGTGAGCGCCGCGTCGGCGACCACGTCGGCGTCGCGCGCCTCCGCCACGCGGGGCAGCACGCTCCCCAGTTCGCACACCTCGCGGAAGATCCGGGAGTCCGGCCCGGCGTGCGGCACCATCCCCGAGTGCCACTGCTCGGCGCCGCCCCGGGACGCCCGCCACTGGAAGAACATCGCGCCCAGCGACCCGCGCGCCACGTGCGCCAGGCTGTGCCGCGCCGTCTCGCCGGGGGCCTTGGGCCGGGTGACCTCGCCCGTGTAGGTCACCCCGGCCGCCTGTTCCATCAGCAGCCACGGCCGCCCCGGGCCGGGCACGCGGTCCGCCCACGAGCGGGCCAGGTCGGCGGCGAAGGCGGTCTGCTCCGCCCCGCCCTGCCCCGTCCGGTCCGGGTAGTCGTCCACGGCGACCAGGTCCAGGTGCTCGGCCCACCGCCACGGGTCCACCGGCACCCAGTCACCGAAGGCCAGGTTGGTCGTGACCGGAACGTCCGGCCGGACGGCGCGCAGCACGTCGCGCTGGGACAGGAAGTGGTCGAGCATCGCGTCCGACAGGAACCGCCGGAAGTCCAGCACGTGCGCCGGGTTGGGCAGGTACTGGGTCGCGCGCGGCGGCTGGATCTGTTCCCACTCCGAGTAGTGCTGGCTCCAGAACGCCGTGGTCCACGCCGCGTTGAGCCGGTCCAGGTCCACGTGGCGACCCCGCAGCCAGTCGCGGAAGGCCCCGGCGGTGTGCTCGGAGTGCGACCAGGTCCCGTACTCGTTGTGCACGTGCCACATGCGCAGCGCCGGGTGCCCGGAGTAGCGCTCCGCCAGCGCGCGGGCGATGCGCACCGAGGCCTCCCGGTAGGCGGGGGAGCACACGTCGTAGGTGTCGCGGCTGCCGTGGGTGAGCCGGGTCCCGTCCGCGGTCACCGGCATCGCGTCGGGGTGGGCGAGCCCGAACCACGGCGGGGGAGAGGCGGTCGGGGTGGCCAGCGCGACCCCGATCCCGGCGTCGGCGAGCCGGTCCAGCACCCGGTCCAGCCACTCGAACCGGTACTCGCCCTCCTTCGGCTCCAGGAGCGCCCAGGAGAAGACGCCGACCGTCACGAGGTTGACCCCGGCGCGGCGCATCAGCTCCACGTCCTCCGCCTGGACCTCCTCCGGCCACTGCTCGGGGTTGTAGTCGCCGCCGAACCACAGCGGAGAGGACATGGGGAACTCCTTCTGGTTTGGTGTGTGCGCCAACAAAGTAGGGCGAAAACCCTTCCGGGCGACACCCCCCACACGAGGAGCGCACATGTCCGCAGTACGACGGGTCCGTACCCGACACCCGGTCGGGGACTGGGAGGACGCGCTGGTCACCGGCAACGGGTGCCAGGGAGCGCTCGTGCACTCGACGGCGCACCGCGTCCGCCTCACCCTGTGCCACGAGAGGCTCTTCCTGCCCGTCACGGAGCCGCTGCCCGCCCCCGCGACCGCGTCCCTGCTGCCCGAACTGAGGGAGCTGCTGCGCCGGGGCCGCTCCCGCGAGGCGGCCGAGCGGATCACGGCGTTCGCGGCGCGGGAGCACCCGGGTTACGCCGACACCCGGTGGATCGACCCGCTGGTGGGCGCCGCCGTGCTCTCGTTCGCCCCGCGCGGGCCCCGGCCGGGGCCGGTCACGCGCACGTGCGACCTGGACTCGGGGCTGGTCACCGAGGAGCTGCCGGACGGAACCGCACACCGGGCCTTCGCCTCCCGGCCCGACGACGCCGTGGTCGTCGAACTCGCCTCGCCCCTCGGCCTGGACGGCACACTGGGGCTCACCGCGCTGGAGGAGACGCCGCCGGTCCCGATGGAGGTGGTCCGCGAGGCGGGCCCCGGCCTGCTGACCCTGCGGGCGGACTTCCCCGAGCGCCCGCCCGGCGGCCTGTCCGGGTACACGGTGACCTGCGCCGTCACCGCTGAGGGCGGCCGGATCAGCGCTGGCGGTGAGGGGCTGGACCTGCGGGGCGTCCGGCGGCTCCGGCTGGTGGCGCGCGTGCGGGTGGACGGGTTCCCCGTGCTGGAAGCGGGGAGCCCTGAGGACCTCGCGGGGGCGCTCGAACGCCACCGGGCGGTGCACGGCGACCTCATGTCCCGCTTCCGGCTGGAGCTGGAGGGCGGTTCGGCCCGGCCCGACGCGCTCGCCGAACCACCCGGCAGGCCCGACGCGCTCGGCGAGGACCTCCTGGCGGCGGGCCCCACTCCTGACCTGATCGCCCGCCTGGTCGACGCCGGACGGTACGCGATCATCTCCAGCTGCGGCGACCTGCCGCCCACCCTCCAGGGACTGTGGAGCGGCACCTACGACCCCCCGTGGCGGTCGGGGTACACCTTCGACGGCAACCTGCCCTCCGCCGTCGCGGCCCTGCACACCACGGGCACGCCCGAGCTGATGACCGGCCTGTTCGACCTCCTCGACGGCATGGCCGACGACCTGGCCGACAACGCGCGGCGGCTCTACGGCTGCCGGGGGATCCTGCTGCCCGCGCACGCCTCCACCTCCGGCAGGCACAACCACTTCGGCCCCGAGTGGTGCCTGACCTGCTGGACCGCGGGCGCGGCGTGGATGTCGCGCCTGTACTGGGACCACTACTCCCACACCCGCGACCGCGCGTTCCTGCGCGAGCGCGCCCTGCCCTTCCTCACCGCCGCCGCGGAGTTCCACGAGGACTTCCTCAGCGACGAGGGCTTCTCCCCCTCCTACTCGCCGGAGAACACCCCGGGGGACGGCGACGGCCAGGCCGCCGTCAACGCCACCATGGACGTCGCGGCCGTGCGCGACCTGGTGCGCAACCTGGTGCGGGCGCACCGTGCCCTGGGCGTTCCCGGCTCCCGCCGCTGGGCCCGGCTGGGGGCGCGGCTGCCCGGCTACCGCGTCGCCCCGGGCGGCGAACTCGCCGAGTGGGCGGGACCGGCCGGGCCGGTCGGGCAGAGCGAGCGGCACGCGCACCGCCACGCCTCCCATCTGTACCCGCTCTGGTACGAGACCGACCCCGCCCTGACCTCACCCCGGCTGCGCGCGGCGGCCGTCGCCGCCGTGCGCGCCCGCCTGGCGTGGTGGCGTGGACAGGAGTCCGACGAGATGGCCTTCGGCCTGGTCCAGCTGGGGCTGGCCGCGGCGAACCTGGGCCTGGCGGCCGAGGCGCACGAGACCCTGTCGCTGCTGGCCGCCCGCTACTGGCGCCCCACCCTGGTGCCCACGCACAACCGCGGCAGCCTGTTCAACGTGGACATCGGCGGCGGGTTCCCGGCCGTGGCGGCGGCGATGCTGGCCCGGTCCGCCGAGGGGCGCCTGGACCTGCTGCCCGCCCTGCCCCGGGAGTGGGCCTCCGGCCGGGTGGAGGGGCTGCGGGCCCGCGGCGGGGTCGTCGTGGAACTCCTGGAGTGGTCCGGCGGCCGGGCCCACGCGCGGCTGCGGGCGGTCGAGCCCCGCGAGACGGTGGTCGTCCTGCCCGGCGGGGAGCGGCACAAGGCGGCCCTGGTACCGGACCGAACGGTGTCCCTGCAATTCACCGTGGTTACCGGGGAAGAGTCGAAGCGATTCGAAATTTCCCGCGCAACCCCCCTTGCCGGGGGTTAGTCGGCTATCCAGACTAATGGGGAATTCGCGCCTGCCCCGGGACCGGATTTCCGGGGAAGGCGTACACCCCCCGATTCCCCCAAGGAGCCCGCACATGCCTCCCGAACAGCACCGGCCCCCCAGACGCGGGCGGGGCTTACCGGCGCTCGCCGTCGCGGCGGCCACCGCACTGGCCGCCTCCACCGTCGTCGCCACCACCGCGGCCGGAGCGGCTCCCGCGGAGCCGACCGCGGCGCAGGCCGCCTACGAGTGGGACAACGTCGAGATCGTCGGGGGCGGCTTCGTCCCCGGCATCGTCTTCAGCGAGACCGAGCCGGGCCTGGCCTACGCCCGCACCGACATCGGCGGCGCCTACCGCTGGAACCCGGACACCGAACGCTGGATCCCCCTGCTCGACTGGGTCGGCTGGGACGAGTGGGGCTACACGGGCGTCGTCAGCATCGCCACCGACCCCGTCGACCCCGACCGCGTGTACGCGGCCGTGGGCACCTACACCAACGACTGGGACCCCAACAACGGGGCCATCCTCAGCTCCGACGACCGCGGCCAGACCTGGGACGTCGCCGAGCTGCCCTTCAAGCTCGGCGGCAACATGCCCGGCCGCGGCCTCGGCGAGCGCCTGGCCGTGGACCCGAGCGACAACAGCGTCGTCTACTTCGGGGCGAGCGGCGGCAACGGCCTGTGGCGCAGCACCGACCACGGCGCCACCTGGGCGGAGGTGGAGGCGTTCCCCAACCCCGGCGACTACGTCCAGGACCCGGCCGACGAGACCGGCATGATGTCCGACGTCACCGGCGTGACCTGGGTGGACTTCGACCCCCGAACCGGGTCCGAGGGCTCGGTCACGCAGGACGTCTACGTCGGCGTCGCCGACCTGGACGACCCGGTCTACCGCAGCCGGGACGGCGGACAGACCTGGGAGCCCGTCCCCGGCGCGCCCACGGGGCACCTGCCCGCGCACTCGGTCGTGGACCACGAGGGCGGCCAGCTCTACATGGCCACCACCAGCACCCCCGGCCCCTACGACGGCGACTCCGGCGACGTGTGGCGCATGGACCTGGCGACGGGGGAGTGGACCAACATCAGTCCCGTCCCCTCCAGCTCCGAGGACAACCACTTCGGCTACGGCGGCCTGACCATCGACCGGCAGGACCCGGACACGCTGATGGTCGCCACCCAGATCTCCTGGTGGCCCGACATCCAGATCTACCGCAGCACCGACCGCGGCCAGACCTGGACCCAGGCGTGGGACTGGGGCGCCTACCCCGAGCGCACCGCGCGCTACGAGATGGACATCTCCGGGGCGCCCTGGCTGGACTTCGGCGGCACCGGGACGCCCCCCGAGACCCAGCCCAAACTCGGCTGGATGACCCAGGCGATGGCGATCGACCCGTTCGACTCCGACCGCTTCATGTACGGCACGGGCGCCACGATCTACGGCAGCGACAACCTCACCAACTGGGACGCGGGCACCACCTTCGACATCGGGGTCAGGGCGCACGGCATCGAGGAGACGGCCGTCAACGACCTGATCAGCCCGCCCGAGGGCGCGCCGCTGCACTCGGCCCTGCTCGACGTCGGCGGCTTCACCCACCAGGACCTGGAGACCGTCCCCGACCAGATGTACCAACAGCCCTACTGGGGCCACGGCACCAGCCTGGACTTCGCCGAACTCCAGCCCGCGACCATCGCGCGGGTCGGCGGCAGCGACGCCGAGGCGGCCATCGGCCTGTCCACCGACGGCGGCGACAGCTGGTGGGCCGGACAGGAGCCCGGCGGGGTGACCGGCGGCGGCACGGTCGCGGTGAACGCGGACGGCTCGTCCGTCGTGTGGAGCCCCGACGGCACCGGTGTGCACACCTCCACCACCCTGGGCTCGTCGTGGACCGCCTCCACCGGTGTTCCGGCGGGCGCGCGGGTGGAGGCCGACCGGGTGGACCCGGACGTGTTCTACGCCGTCTCCGGCGGCACCTTCTACACCAGCACCGACGGCGGGGCCACCTTCACAGCGGGCTTCGACGGGCTCCCGGCCGAGGGCAACATCCGCTTCGGCGCGGTGCCCGGCCACACCGGTGACGTGTGGGTCGCCGGGGGCACCGGGGACCACTACGGCATGTGGCGGAGCACGGACGCCGGGGCCACCTTCGAGCGGGTCGAGGCCGTGGACGAGGGCGACGCGGTCGGCTTCGGCGCGCCCGCGCCGGGCTCGGACTACCCGGCGGTGTACACCAGCTCCAGGATCGACGGCGTGCGCGGGATCTTCCGCTCCGACGACGCGGGCGGGACCTGGGTGCGGATCAACGACGACCAGCACCAGTGGGCCTGGACGGGGGCGACCGTCACCGGCGACCCCAACGTCTACGGCCGGGTCTACGTCGGCACCAACGGGCGCGGGATCGTCTACGGCGACCTGGCGGGCGGGGGCGGCGACCCCGACCCCGAGCCGTCACCGGACCCCTCGCCGGACCCCGATCCCACCCCGGAGCCCTCACCGGACCCCGAGCCCGAACCCGGGGACTGCGCGGTCGGGTACGAGATCACTCATACCTGGAGCGGCGGGTTCCAGGCCGGGGTGACGGTCACCAACACCGGCGACGAGGCCCTGGAGGGCTGGGAGGTCGGCTGGGAGTTCACGGCCGGCGAGGAGGTCACCAGCCTCTGGAACGGCGCGCACACGCAGGACGGCGCGTCCGTGCGGGTCACCGACGCCGGGTGGAACGCCCGGATCGCCCCGGGGAGCTCGGTGACGGTCGGCTTCAACGGGATCGTCGACGGCGAGCCCGCGCGGCCGACCGGGCTCACCCTGAACGGGGAGGCCTGCGGCTGACGCCCTGACACACCGACACGGCGGGGTCGGGAGCCGCGGGAGCGGTTCCCGGCCCTTCGCCTTGTCACGTCTTCGGGACACTGAGCCGTTCCTGACCAGGAGCAGACCCGCATGCGGTACACAGGCCGTATGCACGAGCCGGTGACCGCCACCCTGTCCGAGGTGGGACGACACCTCGCCAGCACCATCGACCGCGCCTGCCATGAGCACACCCCGACCCTCATCACGCGACGGGGAAGAACGGTCGCCGTCCTCCTCGACGTCGACGAGTACCGCCGCCTGCTTGAAGTTGAGCAGGCTGCGGAGGACGCGTGGCTCAGCCGTCTCGCGGACGAGGCCGAGGAGGAGGGCCGGGAGGGGTCCGTCTCCCTGGAGGAGATGGCACGGGAGCTGGCCCGGGAGGAGGGGTGAACCGCCGGGGCCCGGGCGCACCCGCGCCCCCGGGGTTCCAGGAGGAGGGAGAACCCCGGGGGCGCGGGCGGTCGGAGAGGCGCCTCAGCCCTTCACGGCGCCGATGATGACGCCCTTGGTGAAGTGCTTCTGGACCAGCGGGTAGATGAACGTGACCGGCACCAGGGCCACCACCACGATGGCCATCTGGATGGCCAGGTTGGGCGCCGAGGCGGAGCCCTGCACCGCGTCGCCGATCACCGAGCTCGAACTGAGCTGCTGGCCCTGCTGCACGTACTGGCGCAGCACGAGCTGGAGCGGCCACTTGGAGTTGTCGTTGATGTAGAGGATGGCGTTGAAGAAGGCGTTCCAGTAGCCCACCGCGTAGAACAGCCCGACGACCGCGGTGACCCCCTTGGACATGGGCAGGACCAGCCGGGTCATGATGGTCCACTCGCTCGCCCCGTCCACCCGGGCGCTGTCGCCGATCTCCTGGGGCAGGTTCATGAAGAACGCCCGCATCACCACCAGGTTGAACGCGTTCACCGCCGTCGGCAGGATCAGCGACCAGTAGCTGTCGATGAGGCCGACGTTGCTGACCAGCAGGTACAGCGGGATCATGCCGGGCGCGAACAGGAAGGTCAGCAGCACCGCGAACAGCAGCGGCCGGTGCCACAGCGACCCGGGTTGGGACAGCCCGTAGGCGGCCAGGATGGTCGCCACCAGGCTGACCAGCGTTCCCACGGCCGTGACGCCCAGGCTGACCAGGACGGCCCGGGTCACCACGCCGCCGCTGAACAGGTCGGCGTAGGCCTGGAAGGAGATCCCCTGCGGGACCAGCACCAGGCCGCCCGCGCTGTTCACCGCCGAGGCGGGGGACAGGCTGGTCAGGATCACGACGTAGAGGGGGAAGAGGATGATGACCGCGATGACGGCCAGGGTGGAGTTCTTCGCGGCGCGCGCGGGAAGGCTCGGGCGCTCCGCCCACACGGGGCGGTCCTTGAACAGTGTGCTCATGCTCGTCGGTAGATTCCCTGTTCGCCCATCTTGTGGGCCAGCTTGTTGGCCAAAACGATGAGAACCAGTCCGACGATGCCCTTGACCAGGCCCGCGACCGCTCCCGCGCTGAAGTTCCCCGTCACCAGGGTCTGGTGGTAGATGAAGGTGTCCAGCACCTCCGACACGCCCGATCCGAACGCGTCGCGCTGGAGGTAGAACTGCTCGAACCCGACGTTGAGGATGTCGCCGATCTTGAGGATGAGCAGCAGGATGATCACCGGCCGCAGGCCCGGCAGGGTGATGTGCCACATCCGCCGCCAGCGCCCGGCGCCGTCCACGGCCGCGGACTCGTAGAGGTTCTGGTTCACGGCCGCCAGCGCCGCCAGGAAGATGATCGTGCCCCACCCGGCGTCCTTCCAGATCATCTGGGAGGTGACCACGAACAGGAACGCGTCCGGGTCGGTCATGACCTCCAGCGGCGCGTACCCGTTCTGCCGCAGGATCTGCGAGAACAGCCCGGCGCCGCCCAGGATCTGCTGGAACAGGGTGACGACCAGGACCCACGAGAAGAAGTGCGGCATGTACACGATGCTCTGGAGCACCATCCGCAGCCTGGGACTGAGGACGCTGTCCAGCAGGATGGCCAGGGCGATCGGGATGGGGAAGAAGAACACCAGCTGGACGGCGGCGATGACCAGCGTGTTGCCCGCCGCGGTCCAGAAGCGGGGGTCGGTGAACAGCCGTTCGAAGTGCGCCAGCCCCACCCACGGGCTGCCCCACACCCCGTCCCAGGGGTTGTAGTCCTGGAAGGCGATGATGTTGCCCAGGGTCGGCGTGTAGTGGAACACCGCCAGCAGGCCGATCGCCGGGAGCGTCATCAGCAGCAGTTGCCAGTCGCGGCGCAGCCTCGCCCCGAACGGGACCCGTCTGCGCCCCGGGGAGGCGGACCCGCCCCGGTGGTCCGGGACGGTCGGGGGCCGCCCCCGGCCCCCGCGCCCGCGGGACGCGGCGGCCGGGGAGGGCGGTTCGCCCTTGGTCATGGTCCGCTCAGTCACGGCCGTGCTCCTGGAGGACCCCCATGTAGAACTCGCGTCCCTCGTCGCCGCCGTCGCGGCGCCAGTCCGCGACGGCCTGGTCCAGCGCGCTGAGGTCCTCTCGGCCCCGGATGATGTCGTTGACCCTGTCGCTCAGCGGGGTCTCGGCCCCGGAGAAGCGCTCGGGGCGCTGGATGCGGATGCCCGCGAACGGGTCGTCCCCGGTGAACTGGGCGGCGTGGTTGTACCAGTCGCACTTCCACGGCACGAAGTCCGGGTACTGGCTCTCGGTGACCGCCTGGGGGCGCCCGCTGATGAAGTAGTAGCCGTCGTTGACCTCGCCGTTGCCGGTGTCGGTGAGCTGCGGGGCGCCGTCGTCGTTGAGCTCGTGGTGCACGCCCTCCTCGCCGTAGCGGTAGTCCATGTACTCCCGGGTCCCGAACGGCGCGGCGCAGTAGTTGATGATGCCGAGGATCTCCTCGATCTGCTCCGGCTCCATGCCCCTGCGCACGAACACGGACTGGGCGGAGGGGTCGCCGCTGTGCATCACCGGGTCGGCGCCGCCGTTGCCGAAGACCGGCATCAGGTCCAGGCGGAAGTCGGGGTTGTCGCCGAGCATCTGCATGTAGGCCTCGTGCCAGGCGCCGATGCCGTCCTGGTTGAAAATGATCTGTCCGGAGTTGAGCAGCTCCTTGGAGTTGTCCCCCAGGGCGACGATGTCGGGGTGCACGAGTCCCGCGTCGAACACCCTGCGCATGTACTCGACGCTGGCCCTCCACTCCTCGGTCTCGAACATGTGGATGAGCTCGCCGCCCTCGTAGCGCCACTGCTTGGGCGCGCCGAAGATCTGGCGCATGGTGAGGTTGAAGTCGCCGAAGGCCCAGCGGTTGTTGTCCGGGTCGTTGATCTCCTCGCCGATCGCGAACAGATCGTCGGGGCTGGTCGGCGCCTCCAGGCCGTACTCCTCCAGCAGGTCGCGCCGGTACAGGACCCAGCTGCTGAAGGGCTCGGAGGGCCAGGGGATCCCGTGCAGCTGCTGGTTGAAGACGTTCCAGCGCCAGGCGTCGCTGTCCAGGTTGGCCAGCAGCGGGTAGGCCCGCACCGCGTCGCCGGCCAGGTGGGGGGTCAGGTCCTCGAAGAGCTCGCCGACGGCCCGGTTGAACTGCGGGATCAGGTTGATGACCCAGTCGGGGATCATCGTGATGTCGGCGACGTCGCGCCCGGCGATCACCGCGTTCATCTTGTCGATGACCGTGTTGCCGTCCTGGAAGTTGAACTCCACCGTGGCGCCCAGGCGCCCGTTGACGTGGTCGAAGAAGGAGTTGTCGCCCAGCCCGGGCGGGATGGGCCCCCACAGCGGGGTCATCGCGGTGTACTGACCGCCCCTGCCGGGGGCCTCGGGGACGGCCCGGACGAACTCCGTCGGGTAGGCGGTGAACCCGTCCGGGGCGCCGTGCTGTCCCGGGATGTCGGGGGTGACCCCCTGGAACGGGATGTGCGTGGGGATCAGGTCGTCCAGCGAGCTGGCGGAGGAGGCGGACCCTCCGCCGCTGGACGACTCCGAGCCGCAGCCGGAGAGCGTTCCGGCGGTGAGCGCCGCGGCGGTGGAGGCGCCCACCAGGCCGAGGAAGCGGCGTCGGCTGGGGATCGGGCGCAGGGGGGTGGTGCGCATAGCGTCGTTCCTTCGGTTGAGCAGGCCGGGGAGCCCAGGGGGGTAGGAAACGAAGGGCCATTTTGCTATGAATTAGTTGGCCGTTTAGACAAACAAATTACTCCACTGTGATGTGGCACACAAGGTCCTCAGGTATCGAAGTCGAAGCGGTTCGATTTCGAAGGACAATACCCTCGCGTACGAGAGGCGAACACCCCCCATGACCCTCCAGCCGCACCTGCCGCCGTACCGGGACCCCGCCCTGCCGTCCGAACGGCGCGTGGACGACCTGCTCGCCCGCCTCACCCCGGACGAGCGGATCGGCCTGCTCCACCAGCACCAGGCGCCCGTCGAGCGCCTCGGCATCGGCCCCTTCCGGACCGGCACCGAGGCCCTGCACGGACTGGCCTGGCTCGGACCGGCCACCGTCTACCCGCAGGCCGTCGGCCTGGCCAGCACCTGGGACCCCGGCCTGCTCCGCCTCGTCGGCCGGGCCACCGGCGACGAGGTGCTCGCCCGCAGGGGCGCGGGCGCGTGGCCCAACGTCTGGGCGCCCGTGGTCAACCCGCTGCGCGACCCCCGCTGGGGCCGCAACGAGGAGGGCTACTCCGAGGACGCGTGGCTGACCGGGGTCCTGGCCGCCGCCTACGCCCGGGGGCTGGCCGGTGACGGCGACACGCTGCGCCTCGCGCCCACCCTCAAGCACTTCCTCGCCTACAACAACGAGGAGGGCCGCTGCGAGACCTCCAGCGACCTGCCGCCGAGGGTCCTGCACGAGTACGAGCTCCAGGCCTTCCTGCCCGCCCTGGCCGAGGGGGCGGCCGTGGCGGTCATGCCCTCCTACAACCTGGTCAACGGGCGGCCCGCGCACCTGAGCCCGCTGATCGGCGACGTGCTGCGCCCGGCCGCGCCCGACCGCCTGCTGGTGGTCAGCGACGCCTACGCGCCCGCCAACCTCGTGGAGACGCAGCACTTCCGCCCCGACCTGCCCACCGCCTACGCGCACGCGATCCGGGCCGGGCTCGACAGCTTCACCCAGGACGACGACCGCACCGAGGCCACCCTCGGGCACGTGCGCGAGGCGCTGCGCCGGGGGCTGCTCACCGAGGCCGACGTCGACCGCGCCGCGCGCAACGTGCTGTCGGTCCGGATCCGGCTGGGCGAGTTCGACCCCGTGACCGGTGGGGCCGTCGGGGAGGGCGGGGACCTGCTGGCCGGGGACGGGCCGAACGGTGAGGCCGGGGACGCGGGGGCCTTCGACACCCCCGAGCACCGCGCGCTGGCCCGGGAGGCGGCCACCCGCTCGATCGTCCTGCTCCGCAACGAGGGCACGCTCCCGCTGTGCGACGTGCGCCGGGTCGCCGTCGTCGGCCAGCTCGGCGACACCGTGCTGGAGGACTGGTACAGCGGGACGCTGCCCTACGCCGTCACCGCGCGCGCCGGGATCGCCGAGCGGGTGGAGACGGTGTTCCGCGAGGGCGTGGACCGCGTGCGGCTGGGGGCGTTCGGGGGCGGGATCGTCGTGGACCCCGGCGACGGGGGACCGCTCCGGACGGTCTTCCCCGACGAGCACGGTCCGCTGCGCGGCGCGGACGGGACCCTGCGGCGGCACGCGCCCGAGACGGAGCGCGCGCGGACGGAGGAAGCCCGGACGGAGGGCGTTTCGGTGCGGGGCGCGCGGGACGAGGACGCGTCTGGGGAAGGCACACGGGGCGAGGGCTCCCCGGCACAGGGCTCCCCGGCACAGGGCTCCCCGGCACAGGGTTCTTCGGTGGAGGACCCCGGCTTCGACCTCCTGGACTGGGGTGGCGGCGCCTGCGCCCTGCGCTCGGTGCGCACCGGCAGGTACGTCGACGCGGGTGCCGACGGAGTCCTGGCCTGCACCGCCCCCGGCCCCGGCACCTGGGAGGTCACCCAGACCTTCCGCCTGGCGGAGGAGGACGGTCTCCTGCGGCTCACGCACGTCCACAGTGGTCGCGGCGTCACCGTGCGGGACGGCCTCCTCGTCCTGACGGAGGACGGGGACCGGGCCACCCCGTTCACCGTGGACGGGATCGGCTCGGGAGCGGAGGAGGCCGCGCGCGCCGCCTCCACCGCCGACGTCGCGGTCGTCGTCCTGGGGGACCACCCCATGGTCAACGGGCGCGAGACCGAGGACCGCACCGACCTGGACCTGCCCGCCGCCCAGGAGCGGGTGCTGCGCGCCGTGCGCGCGGCCAACCCCGCCACGGTCCTGGTGCTCAGCAGCGGCTGCCCGTTCGGGGTCACCTGGGCCGACGAGCACGTTCCGGCCGTCCTGTGGTCGGCGCACGGCGGACAGGAGTACGGTCACGCGCTCGCCGACGTGCTCTTCGGCGACGCCGAGCCCTCCGGGCGGCTTCCGCAGACCTGGTACCGCTCCGCCGACGACCTGCCCGGGATGCTCGACTACGACATCGTCGGCGCGCGCGGCACCTACCTGTACTTCGAGGGCGAGCCGCTCTACCCCTTCGGGCACGGCCTCGGCTACACGCGGGTGGAGTACGCGGCCCCCGTGGTCGGCGTGGACGGCGGCCGGGTCACCGTCACCGTCATGGTCGCCAACACGGGCACGCGGCCCGCCGACGAGGTGGTGCAGGTCTACACCCGCCAGCTGGCCTCGCGGGTGCGCACGCCGCTGCGCGCGCTGCGCGGGTTCGCCCGGGTGCGCGTGGAGCCGGGCCGCAGCGCGGTCGCCACGGTGTCCTTCGACGTGGAACGGCTCGCGCTGTGGGACACCACCCGCGACCGCTTCGTGGTGGAGGACGCGCCGCGCCAGGTGCTGGTCGGGCGTTCGGCGACCGACATCCGCGCCACCGCGGCCCTGGACGTGCCCGGGGAGACCATCCCGCCCCGCGACGCGCGCACGCCGTGGTCGGCCGCGGGCTACGACGACGCCCGGGGCACGTCCCTGTGCCCGCTCACCCCCGAGCGGGGCGACGCGGTGCGCTCCCGGGAGGGCGGCGCGTGGGCGGCCTTCCACGACGTGGACCTCGGCGACGGGGTCACCGGGTGCCGCCTCACGGTGAACGCCGAGCACGCCTGCACGGTCCGGATCCGCCTGGACGACCCCGAGGACGGGCCGACCGCCGCGGTGGCCGACGTCCCGGCGGGCAAGGACGGCTACGACTTCACCGGGGTCAGCGCGGCCTTCGAGGACGCGAGGGGAACCGGGGGGATCCGTGACCTGTACCTGGTCTTCGACCGGCCGGGCACGGCGGTGGCCGACCTGGTCCTGACCGGAGGCGCTCCGGCTACGGACGCGGACTGACCGGCACCGTGCCGGTCCGCTAAGCGGTGTCCGCGGTGTCGCCGCCCGGCCGTGCCGCGTCCGTCACCGGGGTTTTGGCGTGTCCAGCAGCAGGCTCCGCTGTGGACTCCTCAGCGGACGCGGACGCGGACGCGGCTGCGGGCTGGGGAGCCGGGGCGACGGGATCGGGCAGGGGCAGCAGTCCCGCGTCGAGCGAGTGGATCATCGCGGTGGCCCCGCCCCGGGCCGCCGCGCTCAGCCCCAGGGACGACAGCTCCACCCGGCAGCCGCCCGCCTCCGGCGCGAACGCGCTCGCGGCCGCCTCCGCCCGGCAGTTCGGCAGCAGCCACGGGCCCAGGGGCACGAAGTAGCCGCCCAGCACCACCAGGCTCGGATTGGTGACGTTGATCAGCACGGCCAGGCCCCGGCCCAGCCACGTGCCCGCCCGCTCCAGCGCGCCGACGGCGGCGTCGTCGCCCGCCTCGGCGCGTTCCACGGCCGCCCCCACCAGCTCGGCGACGTCGCTGCCCGACAGCGGGTGGTCCGGGAACCGGTCGGGGACGGCCCCGTGCAGGATGGCCCCGATCCCCGCCAGCGCCTCCAGGCAGCCGCGTCGCCCGCACGCGCACTCCGGCCCGTCCGGGGCCAGCGACAGGTGGCCCACCTCGCCCGCGAACCCGCTGACCCCGCGCAGCAGCTCGCCCCCGGTCAGGATGCCCGCGCCGATCCCGACCTCGCCGGTCAGGTACGCCAGGTCGGCGGTCCCCGCGAACGACCCGACCCGGTACTCGGCCACCGCGCCCAGGTTCGCGTCGTTGTCCACCCGCACCGGGACGCCCTCCACCCCGGCCTCGCGCAGCAGCTCCGACAGCCGGTCGCGCAGCGGCACGTCGCGCCAGCCCAGGTTGGGCGCGTGCGTGACCCTCCCCGAGGGGGCGTCGATCAGCGCCGGTACCGCCACGCTCACGCCCACCACGGTGCGCCCGCGCAGCGCCGGGTCGGCCACCATCGCGCCGAGGGTGCGCGCGATGTGCCGCGCGCACGCCTCCGCCCCGGCCGACCGGGCGTCGAAGGGGACGTGGCGGCTGACCAGTTCGCGCTGGAGCAGGTCCACGGCGACCACCGACAGGTAGTCCACGTTGACCTCCAGACCGATCGCCGCGATCGAGGAGTCGTCCAGGTCCAGCAGCACCCCGGGGCGCCCCACCCGCTGGTGGGAGGAGCGCCCGGTCTCGCGGACCAGCCTGCGCGCCATGAGGTCGGCGACCAGGCTGGACACCGTGGTCTTGTTCAGCCCGGTGGCCGCGGCGACCGCCGCGCGCGAGCAGGGGGCCAGCTCGCGGACCGTGCGCAGCACGACGCCCAGGTTGGTCTCCCGGACCGTCTGGAAGCTCACCGTTCCCGAACCGACCGACACCTGGTCCCCCTCGTCCTGCCCGACACGGCACACCGTGCCCGGATCGTACAGGGAGGCAGCGGCGTGAGCGGGAGCGCTACCCCGGCAGGTGCGGCTGAGGGGATGGAGGGGGCGGAGGGGGCGGGTGTGGCCGGGGAGGCGATCGCGGGTCCGGGAAGCGGGGGCTGGGAAGCCGGGGCTGGGGCCGGGGACCGGCGCAGGGAGGCCGGGCCGGAAAAGCCGTTGCGCCCGGCGGACCCCTCTGGTGGGATCCCGGGCATGGTGCCTGCCGACGTCTTCCGCGACCAGCCCGTCCTCACCGGTAAGAGGGTCCGCCTCGAACCGCTCGACGCCAGGACCGGCGAGCACTTCGTCGAACCGGTACTGCGCATGGACCCCGAGGTGCGCCGCCTCACCGGCACCCACCGGGAGTTCACCAGGGACGAGCTGGTGCGCTGGGCCGCGACGCGGCCCGACCACCACGACCGCGCCGACTGGGTCGTCTTCGAGAGGGAGGGCGGCGCGCCCGTGGGCGAGTGCGCGCTGATCGACCTCGACCCGGACAACGCCAGCGTCGGCTACCGGATCGCGCTCAACGGCATGTCCGTCACCGGCAGGGGCTACGGCACCGAGGCCACGGACCTGGTGCTGGAGTACGCCTTCACCGTGGCCGGGCTGCACCGGGTCGGCCTGGAGGTGTTCGCGTTCAACACGCGCGCGCAGAGGTCCTACGCACGGTCGGGCTTCGTCCACGAGGGCGTCTGGCGCGAGTTCCTGCGCTGGGACGGCGAGTGGCACGACGCGGTGCTGATGTCGATCCTGGACGAGGAGTACGCCGAACTCCGCGCCGCCCGGGAGCGGAACTAGGGGCTACCCTCGGGCCCATGCCCGTTCCTGACTTCCTCCTCGCGCTCCGCAGCCACGTCGGCCACGGCCTCCTCCCCCTCGTCGGGGTGACGGCGGTGGTGATCAGCGAGGAGGGCGAGGTACTCCTGCACCGGCGCGCGGACGACGGCCGCTGGTCCACGCCCGGCGGCATCCTGGAACCGGAGGAGGAGCCCGCCCGTGCCGTGGTCCGCGAGGTGCGCGAGGAGACCGGCGTGGAGGTCGAGGTGGAGCGGCTCACCAGCGTGGTCGCCCAGGAGCCCTTCACCTATCCCAACGGCGACCGCGTGCAGTTCCTCGACCTGGCCTTCCGCTGCCGTCCCGTGGGCGGGGCGCCCGACGCCAGCGGCGACGAGAGCCTGGACGTGCGCTGGTTCCCGCCGGAGGCCCTGCCGAGCATGCCCCAGCGCATCCTCGACCGGATCGGCTACGCCCGCGAGGACCGCCCGGGGCCGTTCTACCTCACCTGATCCCTCAGTCCGGGCATTGTGGTTACGCTTATTTCAGATATGCTGGTGCCACTGAAGGGAGGTCCAGATGGTGCGATCGAGTGTGCTGGGCCGCGCGCCCCGGATCGAGCCCGGCGTGGACGACCGCTCGGCAGCCGAGCGGGTCATGAACGGTGCGGCGGGCGGTGGGTCGCGGCTGGTGTTGAGGTTGTCCGACGGTGGCGAGGTCACCCTGCCGGAATCCCTGATGAAGGTTCTGCTGGCTTCGGCCAGCGAGTTCTCGGAGGGGCACGCGGTCACGGTCCTGGCGTCCGAGACCAGCCTGACTCCGGCCGAGGCGGGGGAGTTGCTGGGTCTGTCGCGGCCGTTCGTCGTGCGCCTTCTCGATGGGGGGGAGATCCCGTCCGAACGCCTGCCCGACAGCCGACACCGCGTCATCCGGCTGGCCGACGTCCTGGAGTTCCAAGCGAAGAGGGAGAGAAGGCGTGCGGGCAGACGGCGGATCGCCGAAGCAGTTGAATCCGCCGATCTCCCCTACTGAACGTCAGGTCACGCATGCCCCGCGTCTTCGTCGACACCAATGTGCTCTTCCCGTTCTCGATCATGGACCTTCTGCTGGCCCTGACCGAGGACATGGTTCACGAGGTGCTCTGGACCGAGAGGCTCCTCGCCGAATGGGAGAGGGTGATCGTGCGTGAACACCAGCGTTCGCCCGCCTCAGCCAGGGCGATCACCTCAGCGATCAGGGAGTGCTTCGCCGATAACCGTATCCCGGAGGATGACTACTCCCACCTGACGGAGACGATGCCCGGCGGCGATCCCGACGACCGTCACCACATGGCCGCCGCGCTGGCTGGACGGGCCAGCGTGATCGTCACCTGGAACCTGAGTGACTTCCCGAGTGTTTCCCTGGCTGCCCTGGGGATGGGAGTCGTCGACCCGGACACCTACCTCTGTCAACTGCTCGATGAGCTGTCGCATGAGATCGCCACGACGGTCGTCAGACTGGCTGGTGAGAAGCGCCGCCCACCCATGACGCCTGAAGAGCTCTTGGACAACCTGGCCAAGGCGGGTGTCCCTGACTTCGCCGAGCGCCTCGGAGCGCGGCTCGGCACGCGTTGAGCCGGGGACGCCAGGATCCACATGTTCCTGCTGCCCAACAACGTCAGGCGCGACGATCTCATCGCCCTTCTTCATGACCACCTGAGAGAGATCCGCACACGGGTCGTGGAACTCGTTTCCGGGGCCCGGCGGGTGACGCGGGCAGGGTTGAAGCAGCCGTGAACGACGCGGGCATCGGTACGTCACCGGTGCCCGCGTCCACGTCAACCGGCGGCGGCCTCCGGAAGGAGCGCGGTCGCCCAGGAGCCCTTCACCTACCCCAACGGCGACCGCGTGCAGTTCCTCGCCCTGGCCTTCCGCTGCCGTCCCGTGGGCGGGGCGCCCGACGCCAGCGGCGACGAGAGCCTGGACGTGCGCTGGTTCCCGCCCGGGGCCCTGCCCGACATGCCCCAGCGCATCCTCGACCGGATCGGCTACGCCCACGAGGACCGCCCGGGGCCGTTCTACCTCACCTGAGACCCGGCGCCGAAGACCTTGGGCGGTTGACTCCGGGAACCGGTCAGAGCGAACGCCCTGTGCCTTCCTTTGAGGGGAGAGGACACAGGGCGCGGAACTATCGGTTCAGCTGAGGTCGCCCTTGGAGGTGCTAAGGAAGGCGCGCCACTCGGCAGGACCAAAGGTGAGTGCGCCCAACTCCCGATGCTTGGTGTCGCGTAGAGCTGAACCTTCCAACCAGTCCGCGACCTCAACGCAGTTGGAAGAAGCACTTGAGTAGGTGGAGGTGCGGAAGAGCGCCTCGTGCTGAGCGGGAAGCTGGTCCATGGGTCCTTGGCCTTCGTGGGTCAGGTGGGCTGCAAGAGGTTTTTGAGTAGCTGAACGGATTGCTTCTGCGAAAGCGCTACTCCACAGAGGTGGGTGAACCTGGATCGATGGAGGGCTACCTCCTCCTTGCTTTCGAGGTAGGCGTTGCGGGCCGCAGACTCGGTGTAGACGATGGTCAGGTCATAGTCACCAGCGAAGTCCATGATCACGAACGAGCCGCCCATCCCTCCGTGCAAGCCGGATTGTAGCGGGGCGATCTGGATCGACGTTGTGTTGCTGGTGTCCTCGGCAACCTCGATCAGGTGCTCTACCTGCGGTTTGAAGGCTTCGGGTGTGCCCAGCAGGCGCTGTACGGCGGCTTCCTCGATCACGAACACCGCAGTGGGTGACGTATCGCGGGTGAGGATCTGCTGGCGCTTCATCCGTGCTTCAACCTTGGCCTCGACTTCTCCCGGAGTGATGAAGGGATAGCCGAGAAGCAAGGCCGTGGCGTACTCGCGAGTCTGGAGTAACCCGGGGATGAACTCTGGTTCGTAGGTGCTGATCTGGGAGGCTTCGTCCTCGAACGCGAGCAGCGCACCGTCGAGGGCATCTCCGTACTGGACCCACCAGCCGCGTTTCTTCGCGTCACGCATCAGGTTCTCCAGCGACTCGCGGTGGGCTGGGTCAGTCACCGCATAGAGATCGAGCAGCGCCCTGAGGTCCGTCAGGTTTCCTCGTGTCCAGCGACCGTTCTCGTAGTTGTGCACCTTGGTCTTTGCCCAGTCGAGTTCGGCGGCCACCTGGTCGAGCGTCAACCCGACTGCTTCTCGGCCACTCCGCAGCTCGCGGGCCAACTGGCGTTTGCCCACCGTGGGCAGTGGCGGCTGCTTCGCGGCCATCGGACGCCTCCTCAACGTTAGTCATGGCAAGTCACAGCTGATACTAGTCCGAACTCTCATGAAACGAACTAGACATATCACGCAAAACAACTTTGGACTTGAAAGTAGGAAGTTCATAGTTAACGATGGTCTCATGGATTGATTCGCCAGGGGCGCGGCTCTACAGGGCCGTTGGTCCGTGGCTATCACTGTGGAGGACTGTCATGGCTGGTGAACGGCGGGCACGCGAGGGAACCAGTGGTATCCCGGCCGCTGAGCTGGTGAGACTCCTGGAAGCCAGACACGGGATTGAGGCGGAAGAGACCTCCGAGTCGGGGTGTGTGGTGGCCCGTGGCGGGGGTCGCACGGTGACGGTCGCTCTGGTGAGCGGCCGATGGTGCCGGGCGCACACCTCCTACGACGGCCGCAGGGCCCTCGCGCCCCTGTACCCCGCTGGCCGTGAGGCCTCCGTGGCCCGCTCGATCGCGGCGGAGCTGATAGAGGCGAGGGCGAGGGCCGTCGAGTGAACGAACCTCCAGGACCTGGACCCGCCACATCGTGGACCTGCCCCGCGTGCTGCCGCACCGAGAACGGCGGTCACAGGACTCACACCCGTTGCCCTCGCGGCAACTCCCAGGACGACAGCGACGACCGCCCGGCCCTGATGCACAGCCCGCGCGAGAACTGCACCCATTCCGCGCGACACCGAGACGCGAAGAGGCTCCCGGACCCTGGCGGGCCGATGCCCTCCGCGTTCCCCTCTTCCGGCCTCCACGTGCCGCCTCCGGCCGGGCACGTCAAAGCCCCGGCGGGTGCAATCACACCCCCGGGGCGCGGCCAGTCAATATCGGATGTCTCCAAAGGAGCCTCTGGCATGTTCATTCTGCCTCGTAACCCCGATCCCGCGCCCCTGGTGCCCGCCGTTGTCCACAGCCTGTGGAAACCGTGCCTCTACCCCGGAACCCTGGCCACCACCGCCCGGGTTCGCGCTGACCTGCGCCGGGACCTGTCCCGCCTGCCCGGCCTGGAGGAGGAGCTGGCCGAGTCCATCGTGCTGTGCGCCAGCGAGATGTTCGCCAACTCGTGCGACCACTCCCGCTCCGGCGAGCAGGACGGCCGGGTCATCCGCACCCTGACCCTGCCCGAGAGGCACACACTACGGCTGTCGGTCATCGACGACGGATACCGCGACACCGACACCCGCCCGCGCATCCCCCACCAGCGCACCGAACAGGAGTGGCACGAGGCCGAACGCGGCCGGGGCCTGCTGCTCATCCACCACCTCTCCGCGCGCTGGGGAACGCGCCGGGTGGTCGACTTCCCGTTCTGCGAGGGGCTGGGCACCGTGCTGTGGGCGGATTTCGACCTGCCCGCCACCCCGGCCGCCGGGTCTGCTTCGGCCGCCGTGTCCACCCCGACCGCCACGGCCACCGCGTTCGCCACGTCTGTCACGGAGGCCCTCCGATGACCGCACCCGCTGCGCCCGAGCTCTCCCCGGGCATGCGCCGGGTGCTGGACGCACCCCGAGGCCAGCGTTTCAGCCGTCCCACGCTCCGCCCGGGAATCCGCCCGACGACCAACCGGCCGCCCGCTTCGCCGCCTCCGCTGACCTCGTTGGGCCGAACCCCGCGTGAGCGCGCACTCCTCGCGCAGATGCCCGACACACCCCGGCTGCGCTACCGGCTCACCCACGGGGACGTGCCCGCCTGGATGATGGCCTCCGACGCCCGTGACCCCCGTCCGCGCGAGAGGCCCGCCCCGGTCTCCGACCCCGGCTCCGTTCCCGGCCGGAAACCCGCTCCCGCTCCCAAGCCCGTGCCCAACCGGAAACCCGCGCCCGCGCCCAAGCCCACACCCGCCCCCGGCGACGGACCGAGGCCCAAGCCCCTGCCGATTCCGCGGCCTCGGCGGGAGCGTACGCCTCCGCCGCCGCTGCCGCGCAGGTCGGACCGTCCCCGCCGCCCGGCGAGCCACCGCAGGCCCCGCCGCCGCGCGGGCTGGACGGTGACCTGCTACGCCCTCGCCGCCAGCGCCGGAGCCCTCGCCCACCACCTCACCCAGTTACTGGTCTGACCCTTCCCAGCTGCCCCGACCACTCAAGGAGGCCGCACCGGCGCGGGGGCCCGGTGCGGCCGTCACAGCCGCCCATTAGCTCAGCCGCTCAGCCGCCGAGAATCCGAGTGATCTTCTCCGCCAGACGCTTCTGCGGGACCTCGGTGGGCAGGCGCCAGCCGTGGTCTCCCACCTCCTCGGCCTGGAGCCGCACCGACGCCTCCCGCACGCGGTGCAGGTAGCGGAAGTCGAAGTGCCAGTGTTCTGGCTCGCCCTTCGCGAGGTTGGCCGGGATCTGGTGAATATCCAGGTCAACCGGCACAACATCCTTGACATCCTCGGCCGCCCTGAACCTGGCGCGGTCGAGCGCGTCGCAACGCCAGCGGCGGGAGGCCTCAGCGTGTGCCGCCTCGTCGATGCTCTTGGGCTTGGGGAGCACGGCGCGCAGGTCGGCCACTCCGGCGAGGGCGTGCAGAAACGCGGGACGTTCGGGCAGGAGGTGGGTGATCGCGATGGCGCAGGCCCTGTGTCCGTTCGGCAGGCTTTCGGAGACACGGGAGAAGTAGTCGGCGATCCGGGCGCGTTCGAAGTCTTCCAGCACTGGTGCGCTCCTGGGAGGAAGAGGGTGTTCCCAAGAGGGTTGTACCTAGATGCCTTGATGGGTAAACCATCAAGGTAGTGCTGAGGAGGTGCTTCTTCTGGGCATGCGCCCCTGACATCAGGGGATCGTGCTCTGGTAGGCCAGCTCGTAGCGGTGACCACCCTTGACCAAGACCGAGACCTCCACGGGGTTGGCCTCGTCGCTGTACACGGTGCGGAGAGTCCGCATGACCGGTACGTCGTCGGGGAGCTCCAGGGCCCTGAACTCCTCGGGTGTGGCGAGACGCACGGACACCCGGTCGACGTGCTCGCGCGGTGGGTACCCGAGACCGGTCAGCAGGGCTGGAGAGCCTCCCCGCATACGCGCTCTGTGTTCCAGGGGTGTGCCGTCGGCGATGGACAGAGGGTAGTAGTTCCACACCAGTTCGACGGGGTCGCCGTCGAGCGACAGGAGCTGGTGCCGCAATGCCACGTCCTCACCGGAGGCGGTGCCGAGAGCCTCCGCGACCTGGCGCGGCGGCTTCACCCGTGTGACGTCGAGGAGCTTCGCCGTACCTCGCTGGCCGCGCTCGTCGGCACGGGAGATCCACGGGTGGGCTCCGCCCCGAAGAGAGGGGGAGAGGTAGGAGGCAACCTGAACCACCAGCGGAGTCTCAGCCCGAACGAACACGCCCACACCGGGCCTGCCGACGACGAAGCCCTCCTCCTTGAGTACCTGGAGAGTGCGCTGAACGGTCTGGCCGGTGACCTCGTAACGCTCCACGAGCTGCTGCGTCGTGGGGAGGCGTTCTCCGGGCTCCAGTTCCCCGGACATGATCGCCGCACGCAGGGACGCGGCGATCTGCTGATGCCGTGGGCGCGTGTCCTTCCGTCTCATGGCCCTATCCCACCAGCAGCCGGTAACGCAGGTGCCGTCCTTCGGGACGCATCACCATGCGGGACACCTCGAAAGGAGTGCCGTCCGCCGTCCGTGTGGTCCTCAACAGGATGAGGACGGTGCGCCCGGAGGGAAGGTCGAGCGCCTTCGCCTCGGAGGCCGTCGCAGGTCCTGCTGACACGTCCTCCACCACCTCATGCGCGGTGTACCCGAGTTCGGCGAGCAGGGTGGGCGCTCCGCCGCGTATCTTGCGTTTCTCAGCCAGGGGTGTGCCCGCAGCGACGGAGAGCGGATAGTACGAGTCCGTGAGCTCCACGGGGACATCGTCGAAGAGCATGATCCGGCGCCGCACCACGGCCCGGACCTGCTCTCCCAGCGCCTCGGCCACCTCCGCCGGGGTGCTCACTTCGCCGACCTCCACGAGTCTTTGCGTGGCTTGGACTCCCTGAGCGGTCCAGGGATCGGACGCACCAGCGGGACGTGCGGTCACGTAGGAGGCCGAATCGTCGTTCGGTCCGGATCGCGAACTCATCTCGCCTCCGAGGAAGTCGGGGCCTTGGTGCCTGTGATGCCAAGGTAGTACGCGCCGCCACTGTACGAGCCGAGCCCTCGACGCTTACGAGGGCCCCCGGTCCCGGCGCGGGGGCCCGGTGCGGCCATGGTCCTCAGAGCCCCGTCCGTGACGGTCGTTGAGCAGGGCAGTCGCTGCCCATCACTCGGATTGCAGTTCTGCCACCGAACTGTGAAGGCCGTTGCGCTGAAGGCTGGCGAGCACGGCAGCAACCGTTCCCGGCGGTTTGCGCCAGGAGTCTGCGATCTGTTGTGCGCAGGACCAGACCACTTTCCTGTCCAGGTGGATCTGGTCGAGAACGAAGTCGTCCGGGCTCTTGGCCTCGATGTCCCACCCGTCCAGGACCGATGAGGGGAAGTCGGACAGATTCTCCGTGACGATCACCTGGGCACGTGCGCGGATGGCGGCGGCCAACACGTGCCGATCGTCGAGATCGGGTAGGTCCAAGGAGTCGATCAGCGGTTCGTAGCCTGTGACAAGACAGTCCCGCACCGCGCAGATCATGAGCTTCCTCGTGCGCTGCAAAGCGTCGGCCGACAGTTCCGGGCGGTTCTTCCGGAGGTTGTCGAAGGTCTCATCCAGGATCTGATGGGTCCATCTGGCCTGGACGAGACTCGCCTGAGCCACCCTGATGAGCAGGTCCCGCAAGGTACTCGGGTAGAGGACGTTCGCATCGTAGATGACGACGAAGGGCATCTCAGTCCAGGCCCAGTTCCCGAGTCATCGCGGACAGTTCGTCGGCGGCCTCGCGGCGACGCTGGTCGTCTCTGCCGATGTACTCCAGCAGGGAGTCCGCACGAACCCGGCGGTGGGTACCGACCTTGCGGTAGGCGATCTCTCCGGCCTGGAGAAGGCCGATCAGATGCGGGCGCGAGACGTTGAGCATGTCCGCGGCCTGCTGGGTCGTCAGTTCGGCGTGGTCCGGAACGATCGAGACTCCGCGCCCGGCCGCCATGTGCGCGAGCACACTGGCGAGCAGTTCGACGGCCGACCGCGGCAGCAGAAGCTCTTCCTGGCTGTCCTCGACGGTCACGGGGACGGGTGTCAACGTTTCGTGGTGCTCGTCCAGGTAGCGGCGAATGCGGGGCAGGGCGCTGGCGGCCGCCTGGATCTGTTTGGTGTCCGGATGCGAAGACAACACGGCCATGCTTTCTCCTCGCGTTGGCGCCAAGGCCAGAACATCAATCCTGTAACCGCATTATCCGAAACAAACGAAGCAAACGCAAGGAGGATGGCGGTTTTGCTGTCCGCTCCCCGAGCCCTGGGTCTGTCCTCAGGCCCGCAGCCGGGTCCGCTGTCCTGTCGGTCAGGGGTGTTCAGAGGGAAGAGCGAGCAGCCCGTCCACCGTCTGGGCGAGGTCGCGGCCCGAGACGTCCGGCGGGGCGAAGACCGACGGGAAGCGCCCCTCCAGGTGGGAGGACCAGCCGGTCACCAGCCCCGCGTTCCGCGCCCCGGCGACGTCCCATCCGTGCGCGGTGACCAGGGCCAGCCGCTCCGGGGCGACCCCCAGGGACCGTGCGGCGGCCCGGTAGGCGCCCGGCGCGGGCCTCCACTCCCCGGCGGGGCGGGCTGCCAGCACGTCCTCCACCAGGTGGAGCAGACCGGCGCGCTCCAGCAGCCTGCGGGGCAGCGCGTCGCCGTGGTCGCCCAGGGCCGCGACGGACAGCCCGGCCTCGCGCGCGGCGCGCAGTGCGGCGGCCGCCTCGGGCCGGGGGTCGAGTTCGGCCAGCCCTTCGACGATGGCGTCCTCGGCGGAGGGGGCGATCTGGTGACCGGTGATGTCGCGCAGCGCGCCCCGGACCACGTCCTCGAAGGACCGGTCGGCGCCGTCGCCGCCCACCAGGGCCAGGGCGAACGAGTCGCGCAGCAGGTGGTCCGACCAGCGGGTCATGAGCACCCGGGGGATTCCGGCCTCCCGGAACCGCCACTCCAGGGGCGCGAGGGGGAAGAGGGTGTCGAGGACGTCGAGGACGAGGGCGGCCGGGCGGAGCGGTCGCCCGGCGGGGCGTTCGGACATGGGTGCGGCTCCAGGGAGGGGGTCGGGGACGGCCACCCCGTTCCTACCCGGACACGGTGCCTTTCGCGCCTCTCGGGCCTTTCGCGCCTCCCGGGCGCCCCGTCTCCCGGCCTTCCGGCCGCGGGGGCGCGACCGCTCAGAGCGCGTCCAGGCGGGGGATCTGCTCCACCGCCCACGGGCTCAGCAGCCACGGTGTCCGCTCGGCGACCGCCACCAGGTCCGCCCACTCCGTCCACGCGTGCTCGGCCACCTCCGACGGGTCCGGGTCCGGACCCTCCTCCGCGCGAGCCCAGAAGACCGGGCAGAACTCGTTCTCCACGATCCCCTCGGCCGACACCGCCCGGTACCGGAAGTCGGGCAGCGCGGGCCGCACCCCGCTGACGCGCATCCCCAGCTCCTGGCCGACCCGGCGGCGCACGGCCGCGTCGAGGTCCTCGTCCGGGCCGGGGTGGCCGCAGCAGCTGTTCGTCCACACCCCCGGCCAGGTGGTCTTGCCCAGGGCCCGGCGGGTGACCAGCACCCGCCCGTCCGCGTCCAGGACGTAGCAGGAGAACGCCAGGTGCAGCGGGGTGTCCCGGGTGTGCACGGTGGCCTTGTCGGCGACGCCCACGCGCCGGTGCAGCTCGTCGAGCAGCACCACGAGTTCACGCCCGGAACCGCCTTCCGCGCTCGCGGCGGCCTTGTGCTGGGTCACGGCTCCTACCCCCCGCTTCCGGGACCCGCGCTCCGCGCGCGGCCGTCCCTCGTTCTTACGTCACACGCGTATCCGTACTTCTCACACGGTGTCGGTCTTCCCTCCCATACTCACCCGTCACTTCCGTCTGACGCGCACCGGCTCCACCGGACCGTGCTCCGCGCGGTCCGGGGGTGCGCATACAGTTCCTGATGGCCCCGAGTCGGGAGCCACCGGACACAGGGAACGGGAGGCCGGCCGCGACGATCGCGGCGCGGCGGTGGAGCGGTGACGGAGACGATGACGGACACGGGTACGCGGGCACGGCCGGAGGAACCGGAGCACCCGGCGGAGCGGATCGACCCCGACCGGCTGGCCGTGTGCCTGGACGTGATCGCCCGCGCCGGTGAGCTGCCCAGCGACCACCCGGACTCGGCCGTCCTCCAGCGCGCGACCGCCCGCCTGTTCAAGCGGGTCAAGGAGCAGCGCCGCAGGGAGCGCCAGGCCGCCCAACGGGCCCACGACAACGCCGTGTTCGCGGCCACCGCGACCGCCGCGCCGGACCGGATCGACGACGAGACCAACGGCCGCGCCCTCACCAGCGGCAGCGGCGGAGCCCTCGCGGGCGTGCTGAGCAGGCCCCGGCCCTGTTACATCTGCAAGCAGAGGTACCGCGAGGTCGACTCCTTCTACCACCAGCTGTGCCCCGCGTGCGCCGCGTTCAACAGGGAGCGCCGGGCCGCCCGCACCGACCTGACCGGGCGCCGGGCCCTGCTCACCGGCGGACGCGCCAAGATCGGCATGTACATCGCCCTCCGGCTGCTGAGGGACGGCGCGCACACCACCGTCACCACGCGGTTCCCCAACGACGCGGTGCGCCGGTTCGCCGCGATGCCCGACAGCGGCGAGTGGCTGCACCGGCTGCGGGTGGTGGGCATCGACCTGCGCGACCCCGCCCAGGTGCTGCGGCTGGCCGACTCGGTGGCCGAACAGGGGCCGCTGGACATCCTCATCAACAACGCGGCCCAGACGGTGCGCCGCTCGCCCGGCTCCTACGGGCCGCTGGTCGACGCCGAGGCCGAGCCGCTCACGGGCGAGGGCCTGCCCGAGCCGCTGGTGCTGGGCGGTGTGCGACCGCGCTCCCTGGAGGGGCGCACCGCCCCGGAGCAGGACGCTCCGGCGACCCACGCGCTCACCCCGGCCATGCTCACGTCCCTGGCGCTGACCACGGGATCCGCGTCGATGGAGAGGGTGCGCACCGGGACGGCGATCGACGCCGGGGGGCTGGTGCCCGACCTGGCTCCGGTGAACAGCTGGACGCGGCGGATCGGCGAGGTCGACCCCGTCGAGATGCTGGAGGTGCAGCTGTGCAACGTGAGCGCGCCGTTCCTGCTGGTGGACCGGTTGCGTCCGGCCCTGGCCGCCTCCCCGGCGCGCCGCACCTACATCGTCAACGTGTCGGCGATGGAGGGGGTGTTCGGCCGCGGCTACAAGGGGCCGGGGCACCCCCACACCAACATGGCCAAGGCCGCGCTCAACATGCTCACCCGCACCAGCGCCCAGGAGATGCTGGAGTCCGACGGCATCCTGGTGACCAGCGTGGACACCGGGTGGATCACGGACGAGCGGCCGCACCCGGACAAGGAGCGGCTGGCCGAGGCCGGGTTCCACGCGCCCCTGGACCTGGAGGACGGGGCCGCGCGCGTGTACGACCCCATCGTGCGGGGCGAGCTGGGCGAGGACCTGCACGGGTGCTTCCTGAAGGACTACGCCCCCGCCAACTGGTAGGGAGTGCGCGGAAACGGCTGTCCGGGTTCCGGGTGGGCCTACGGATCAGGTGAGTGCGCGGCGGAGGTCCTTCATCAGCAGTACGAGGTGCATCGGATCGCTCGGGCTCTGCTCGAACTGAGCGAGGTTGAGGTAGAACTGTCGTGCTGATGCGCTCTCGCAGTGGATGAGGAGAGCTCGGACACCGATCGTTTCGGAGGCCACCGCGACCCGGCGTAGCGCATCGACGACAAGGGCCTTGCCGAGTCCCGTCCCCTGGACACGGGTGTCGACTCCCAGCCTGGTCAGGATGACCACGGGCTGGTGGTACCCGCCGGCGCCGCGCAGGAGTCGGCTGGAAGCCACGGAGGGAGCGATGCTTCCAGCGGCCAGAGCGTAGTAGCCGACCACCGGGCCGTCCGTCTCCGGGTCCTCGTCACACACGACGTAGACGCGCGATCCACCTGAGCGGTGCGCCTGGAGCGCGTGTTCGGTCAACCAGTCGGACTGGGCGTGTGATCCGCAGTCGAAGTCGGCCGTCGTGTGATGTGCGGTGAGCGGTTCGACCGGTCCGAACCTCGGCTTCACGTGCCGTCCTCATGACGCCGTGGGCCGTCCTCGTCGAGCACACCGGGCCCGGCCAGTAGCTCCCGCAGCCCGGGGATGTCGCGTGCGGGGCGCTCCAGGGCCGCGTCGAAGGCGGCCCACTCCTGTTCGTCCAAGGTGAAGACCCGTCGGTCCGCCAGTACGTTCGCTGCTGCTTCGGTGGCCGCGCTGAGGACGAAGGCTGAGACCGTGTCTCCCGAGACGGTGCTCGCGGCCTCAAGCAGGGCCTTCTGCTGGTCATCCACTCTCAGGTGGATTCTCTCTGCCTTCATGGCGGTAGTCATACCCCAGATCGTACGCACAATGTGTGTACGCGAGGGCGTGTTTTCGTCGAACAGCGGTGCACCCCTTCAGCCCCAGGACGCAGGGCTTACTGGCGGGGCGGTTGCCGGATGGGGGCGTCCTACTCCGCGTGTCCGTTGCGGTAGGCCCAGGCCGCCACCTCCACGCGGTTGCGCGCCCCCAGCTTGGCCTGCACGCTCGCCAGGTGCGTCTTGACCGTGCTCACGGTGACGAACAGCTCCCCGGCCACCTCGGTGTTGGTCAGCCCCCGCGCCACCGCGCGCACGATGTCCAGCTCCCGCACGGTCAGCCCGCAGTCCCGCGGCGCGGACCGGGGCGCCGCCGCGAAGTGCCGCAGCAGCCGCACGGTGACCCTCGGGGAGACCAGGGCGTCGCCCCTGGCGGCGGCCCGCACCGCCTCCACCAGCAGGGCCGGTCCGGCGTCCTTGAGCAGGAACCCGACCGCCCCTCCGGTGAGCGCCGCGTGCACGTACTCGTCCAGGTCGAACGTGGTCACCACGACCACCCGGAGCGGGTCGGCCACCCCCGGACCGGCCAGCCGCCGGGTGGCCTCCAGACCGTCCACCCCCGGCATCCGGATGTCCATGAGCACCACGTCCGGGCGCAGCTCCCGCGCCAGCCGGACCGCCTCCAGGCCGTCACCGGCCTCTCCCACCACCTCGACGCCGTCCTCGGCCGCCAGCATGTACCGGAACCCGGTCCGCACCATGGCCTGGTCGTCCGCCAGCAGCACCCGGATCGGCGCCGTGCCGTTCCAGGACACCGCCCGCTCGCCTCCGGTCTCCACCGCACGCTCCCCTCCGGCCTCCTGGGACCCCCGCATCACCGTCACCCCTGCTCCCCGACCGTCGAACGTTGCGCCGGGCCGCCGCCCGCCCGGTCCAGCGGCAGCCGCGCCGCCACCTCCCAGCCCCGGTCCCGGGGGCCCGCTGAGAACACGCCGCCGAGCAGGCGTACCCGCTCCGCCATGCCGACCAGGCCGAACCCGCCCCCGGCCGGACCCGCGGCCCCCTGGCCGTCGTCGCTCACCCGCACCCCGACCTCCTCCGGTCCGGCCTCCACCGACACCTCCACCAGGGTGGCACCGCGGGCGTGCCGCAGCGCGTTGGTCACCGACTCCTGGGCGATCCGCAGCACCGCCGTTCCGGCGGTCGGCGGCAGGGCGTCCACGGGGCCGCCGCACCGCACCGCCACCTCCGGGCGGCCGTCGGCCGCCGGTGTCGCCAGCCGGGCCAGCCCCGCTGCGGTGTCCGGGGCCAGCGGCACGTCACCCGGTTCCCGCAGGCGCGAGACCATCCCGCGCATGGACTCCAGGGCGCGCGCCCCCGCCGCCTCGATCTCGGGCAGCGCGGTCCGCACCGCGCCGGGGTCGCGGTCGGCGATGTGGCGCAGAGCCTGCGCCTGGACGACGATGCCGGTCACCTCGTGCGCCACGACGTCGTGCAGGTCGCGGGCGATCGCCAGCCGCTCCTGGGACCGGGCCTGTTCCACGTGGGAGCGCCGCTGCGCCTCCCGCCACCGCAGGTACAGCCCCGGGGCCAGCCCCACGGCCACGAACGTCAGCGACTGGTTGACCAGGCTCCCGTAGTAGGGGATGGGCTCTCTCACGTAGTCCGAGAGGGTGGCCGCGAAGGCGCACAGCGCCACCGCGCCGATCTGCCAGGGGTGGCACCGCAGCCCGGCCAGCACGAGCAGCACCAGTAGCCCGCCGACCTCCGAGCTCGCGAAGGCGTACCCGAACGCCTCCCCCATGGGCAGCGGCCACAGCACCGCCGAGGTCGCCAGCATCGCGGCCGCGGCCGCCGCACCGGCCGCCGCGGTCGGCACCGGTCCCGACGACGGGCGCAGGGCGAACAGGGCGAGCACGCAGACCACCCCGCCGGAGACCACCGGCGCGTAGTCCATGGCGGAGTGCGGAGGCCCCATCCAGCCCGGGCTGGAGAAGTTGCCGTGAACGCGCATCAGGTCCAGGACCCACACCGCCGCGAGCACGCACGCCACGGCCCACGGCGCGAGCCGGGACAGCGCACCGCTGGTCCGGCCGCCGCCGAGCGTCGCGAACAACCTGTTCATGGCCATGGCGACCAGCGTAGGGCGCGCGGACGCGGCGGGCCTCGGCCGAAGGTACGAGGCGGGCGGGTTCGGGCGTCGACCGTTCGGTCGATGCGCGCGCACGGGCCCGGAGGCGAGGCTGGAAGCCGTTCACCGTCCGAGGGGGAGAGGGCACCGCATGAGCGAGACGCGGCACACGACCGAGGCGCAGGACACGACCGGGGTGTGGCACGAGGCCGGGGTACAGGACACGACCGGGGCGCAGGACACGACCGGGGCCGGGGCGCGGCACGAGGCCGGGGTGCAGCACACGACCGAGGCCGGGGCCGCGTCCGACGGCGCCGTCCCCGGCCTTCCGCCGCCCGCGCGGCGCGTGGTCTTCCTGGACGTCGCCCGGGCGCTCGCGATGATCGGCGTGGTCATGATGAACGCGTCCTCGGTCGTCTATCCCGTCGAGATGTCGGGGAACCGGGTTCCGAGTCCGCTGACCGACCTCGTGAACGGCGGCCTCACCCTCCTCATGTCGGGCAGGGCCAGGACGATGCTCATGGTGCTGCTGGGCGCGGGCGTGGTCCTGGCATGGCGGGCCGCCGCCCGGCGCGGCGGGCGGCCAGCGGCGGTGATGCTGCGCCGCTACGCCGTCCTGGGGCTGCTGTTCGGACTTCCGCACCTGGCGGTCTTCGACGGGGACATCCTCACCCAGTACTCGGTCGCGGCGCTGCTGCTGACCCCTCTGGTGCCGCTGCTGCTCGGCGGGTCCCGCCGCCGACCCCTGATCGCGGCGGCCGTGCTGTTCGCCGCCGTGCCGGTGTCGGACCTCCTGCTCTCCCCGTTCTTCGGGGACTACGCCTGGGGGGCCTCGGCGATGCTCGTCCCGCAGACCCTCGGGTTCTTCTGCGTGGGCGTGTGGCTGGCCCGCCGCCCGGAGCTCACCGGCGGACCCGGGACCGGCGCGCGGGGGGACTCCCGCCTGCCGCTGCGCATGCTCGTGTTCGGCGCGGTGGTCCAGGGCCTCAGCGTGGTCCTCATGCTCGTCGGCAGCGTGTTGTTCCCGACCGAGTTCGGCGCCGACGGCGCACCGGTGCGGTCCGTGGGCGAGACCGTGGTCATTCTCCTGGGGAACACGTTCCTGAACCTGGGCGGAGCCCTGCTCTATCTGGGACTGGTGTGGTGGCTGGTGCTCAGGGGGCGGAGAGCGTCGCGCGTGCTGGGCACCCTGGCCCCGCTCGGGCGGATGACCCTCACGGTGTACCTGGGCAGCACGGCGGTGTTCCTGGCGGTCATGGGCCCGTTCGAGGGGACGGTCCCCCTCCTGGCCCAGTACGCACTGGCCACCGCCTACTTCGTCGTGACCGCCGTCCTCGCCCACCTGTGGGCGCGCCGGTTCCGGCTCGGCCCGCTGGAGTGGGTGTGGCGGAGCCTGACCTACCTGCGCCCGGCGCCCCTGCGCACCGAGCGTTCCGACCAGGGCGTGTATCGAGAGGGGATCAGGTCGTAGTGGCGAGTTCAACGAGGTGCCGGGCTGTGCCAGCGGGATCGACGAGCTGATGGAGGTGCGCGCCGGGCAGGCGCGCCACGCGCCAGCCGCGTTCACGCGCCTTGGCGGCAAGGCCGTCATACGGAGGGCTGAACAGCAGGTAGGAACAGGGATGGTCGTCCCAGGAGTCGGGAACCGGGATGTGCTGCTCGTAGTAGGACAGCGGCAGGGTGGGCTGCTCCTCGATGACGGTCCGCCGCACCAGCGGATCGGAGAACATGGGCGCGACGTCCGCCTCGTCCCACCAGTCGGTCCAGCGTGGCAGCGTGCCGTTCACAGCCATCGGGCGGAGAAACTCCAGCACCTCGGGTGGGGCGACGGGTATCGGCCCGGTCCGTGCCGGCAGTGCGGCATCGACGAAGACCGAGCTGATCACCGGATGGTCGAGGCTCGAGCGGATCACCGGGAGAAACAAGCCTGCGTTGCTGTGTACCACCAGAGTGACGGGACTGCTGGCCGGGACCTGCCGCAGGTCGTCGCGGACGGCGTCCGCGATGCGGGGCCAGAAGGGCGGAGCACCGGCGCCGATGTGCAGTAGGGACGGTACCCGCACCTGGTATCCCGCCGCCGTCAGGTGTTGGGCCACAGGTTGCCAGGTAGAGGGACCCACGGACGGACTGTGCACGAGAACGAAGATCGGCTGCATGTGACGATCCTGTCGCCCGTGCCATTGGAGCCGCGACTGTGTTGGCCGACAGCAGAACGCTGAGTCCCGAACAGGTCCGTGTTCCAGCAAGGCCGTTCACAGCCATGCGTTGACGGCCGCGACAAGGACGGTCGCCTCGTAGCAGACCGCGAGCTCGCCGTGGCGCGAGGCAACCGCGCGGTACCTCTTGAGGCGGTTGGTTCCGCACTCGACCGCATGGCGCTCACGGTGGTCGACCGGGCCGAACCCGGAACCGTATGCCGTCGATCAGCCGCCGCCGGGGGCGGGGAGCGGGGACTGCTCCGCCGTCCGGACCGCTCTGCTCCCCGAACCGGTCCGGGCCGCACGCGCACGTCCTCTCCGCTCGGGCCCCTCAGCCCCCCGCGACCGAGGGCAGCACGCGCACGTCCGCGCCGTCGCGGACCGGCGCCGCCAGCCCGCCGACCCCGCGGCACTCGTCCTCGTCCACGAACACGTTGACGTAGCGGCGCAGCCGCCCCTGCTCGTCGCGGATCCGCCGGTCCAGCCCCGGGTACCGGGCGGTGAGCGCGTCCAGCACCCCGCCCAGCGCGGTCCCGTCCTCGACCTCCACCGGGACGTGGGCCGCGCCGTCGGCGTCGGCCCGCAGCAGCCCCGGCAGGTGCACCGTCACCCGCATCTCACACCTCCGCGGCGCGTACGCACAGGACGTCGGGCAGGTGCTGGACCACCGGGTGCCAGCCGTCACCGCCGTCGGTGGCGGCGTAGACGTCGCCCGACCGGGTGCCGAAGTAGAACCCGGGCACGTCCGCCCCGTCGGTGCAGGCGCCGTCGCGCAGCACGATCCCGAAGTAGGGGTCCCGCGGCAGGCCCTCCGTGAACGGCCGCCAGCTGCCGCCCCCGTCGTCGGTCCGGTACACGCCCAGCCGGTGGTCGGGCGGCAGGTGCACCTCCTGGCTGACCACCGGGAAGTTGAGCGCGGTCTCCGGCCGGTGCGGGTGGGCGACCACCGCGAACCCGAAGTCGGTGGGCAGGCCGGTCTCCACGGCCGTCCACCCCTTCCCGGCGGGGTCCGCGCTGCGGTACACCCCGTGGTGGTTCTGCGCGTAGAGCACGCCGCCCGGCCCGGCGGCCACCTTGTGCACGCACTGGCCGTACTCGGGCTCCTCGTCGGGCAGGAACACCGCCGAGATCCCCCGGTTGGCCGGAGCCCAACTGGCACCGTCGTCGCGGGTCTGGTAGACACCACCGGTGGACATGGCCACCGTCAGGGCCCCGGGCACGCGCTCGCCCGCGCCGAGGATCCCGGGCAGGATCGTGTGGACCGCGCCGCCGCCCGCCCCGGGGAACCAGTCGGCGCGGTGGGGGTGGTCCCACAGGGCGCGGACGAGCTCGAAGCGCAGTCCGCCGTCGGAGGACCGGAACAGGGCGTGCGGCTCCACCCCCGCGTACACGGTGTCGGCGTCGTCGCCGAAGGCGAACTGCCAGGCCCGGACCAGGGAGGCGTCGGTGTCCTCGGGGAAGGCGATGGGCGCGGACCCGGGCTCGTGCCAGGTGGCGCCCCCGTCGTCGCTGTACCAGACGCTCGGTCCGAAGTGCGAGCTCTCCGCTCCGGCGAGGACGCGGCCGCTGTGCGGGTTGACGCCGACCGCGTACACCGAGCTCATGCTGGCGTAGTCCGCGGCGTCGAGCCGGTGGGGGCCGCTCACCTCCCACGCGCGCCGATCCTCGCTGCGGGCGGTGAAGAGCCCCTTGCGTGTGCCGATGACCAGGAGATATGCCATGACCAGCTCCAGAATGGGATCGAGGTCTCCACTGTGGCACAGGCCACTGACAATCGGCGGTCGCGCGGTCCGGCGGGCCTCGACCCCCGACCGGGGAACAGTAAGGAAACCGAACGTTTTCCCGGAAGATGTTCAATGGGGACCGATCCGGAATGGCTCCCGCTCCAGCCGTGTGGAAGGGGAAATCCGGTGAGAGGGGAACCACTTTCCGGGTAGATGTTCCGCACGGCCCGGAAGGCGGTTGTCAGACGAAGCCCGCTCTGCAATAAAATTCCGGGCCAACCGGTGCGTCCGCGTGGGTTTCGGACTGTGCCCACCGGCTGCGTTCCCGCTACAACAGGACAGACGACTTCCCGCTCCCCGGTCTCGTGGCGCGTTTCAGGACTACCGTCCCAATGGTCCTGCGTACCAAGGAGAACCGGGTTCCCACTCGATAGGGTCGCCTCATGCACCACCCCCCCGACACGCTCCACGCCCGCAAACGGCGTAAGGCCCGGGCCATGATCGTGTCAGCAGCATTCCAGCTCTTCGCGGAGCACGGATTCGACAACGTCACGGTCGCCGCGATCGCCGAACGCGCGGAAGTCGGCCGGACCACCTTCTTCAGGTACTTCGGCGACAAACAGCAGGTGTTGTTCGCCGACGACGCGGCCGAAGCCGACCGCATGTGCGCCTATGTGCGGGAAAAGGCCACCCGGCCGCTGGGCGATGACCTCGGCGCCGCCGTCGAGCTGCTCCGTCAGGCCGACGCCGCCGTCAGGCCGCACACCGCTCTCTCTCCAGCCCACTCCGCCGTCCTGGCGCGCCTGCTCCGGGAGAGCGGCGAGCTGCGCTCGCGCTACCTGCTCACCCGCCAGCAGCGCGCCCACCGGTTCGCCGGTGCCCTGGTGGAGGCGGGTGCGGCCGAGAACGTCGCCGTGCTCGCCGCCCACACCGCCATGGCCTGCGAGCTGACCGCCATGCGGCTGGCGGAGAACCCGGAGGCCTTCCCCGCCCGCCTCGACGAGGCCCACGTCCTCCTCCACACCATCGGCAGACCGGCGGCCCCCTGACCCGGGCCCCCACCCCACACCGACCCGGGGCGCACCGAGACCGGTACCGGCCGCCCCGGGCCGTGGCGCGCGACCGGTGCGTCTACGGCCGCCCGGCGCGCACGCGGTGTCAGGGCGTGCGCCGGGCCGCGTCGAGGGCCGCCTCCACGCCCTCGTCGTAGCGGAGCGCGGCGGTGATCAGGCCGTGGCGCACCTCGAACAGGGTCGCGGTGCGCACCGGGGCGGCCTCGGGTCCGGAGTCGGCGCGACCGGGCCAGGAGGCGTTCTGCTCGACCACGACGCGGTGCTCGTCCACGGTGTGCCAGTCGACCGGTTCGAGGCGGACGCCCGAGTCGCGGACCCAGTCCAGGAAGACCTCCACGCCCTGTGTGGAGCCCTGGGGGCCGCCGACCCTGATGTCGGGGTCGACGACCGCCTTCGCCGCCGTCAGGTCCCGTCCGCTCACCGCCGCGTGCCAGTCCCTGACCGGCGCCCAGCGCGCGTCGTCGGTGTGCGCGCCCATGTGCATCGCCCTCTCTGCGTCGGGTGTCCGTTTCCCTCGGCCCGTGTGCTCCCACGGGGTCCCCACCCCGCTACCCGGAACCGGGCGGTCGTGATCGTCCCGCCGTCCGGGAAAGGGTGTGCGCGGGTCGCGGAGGAAACCCCTCCGGTCTTCGGGACGGTGTCCTTCTCCCTCTCCGCGGAACGGGCGTTCCCCGCGTGAAAGGTGACGGAGGTATTCCGCCTCCCCGCCTCCTCGCGCCCGACCGGTTCCACCGGTGTCCGGGTACGCCGCGAACGCCGTTCGGAGGCCGTTCACGGTGGGTGCCGCCTCGGGGGTCCGCGCGACCGGGATCAGTGCACCACGGCGGCCCGGTACGGCTCGGCCCTGAGCAGGGTGACCCCGATGACCGTGCCCCGGGGCGCGGTGAACGTGCGCCGCTCGCCCTGGCGGGCGCCCACCAGCGCCGCGCCCAGCGGGGACTCCGGGGAGTACACCGTCATCCGGTCCGCCACGGACGCGTCCCGGACGCCGAGGAGGAACACCTCGTCCTCCTCCTCGCCGTCGTAGCGGATGGTGAGCACCTTGCCGGGCGCGGCGATCCCGTCGTCGGGCGCGGCCTCGTCCACGACGGCCTCGCTGAGCAGTCGCTCGATGGTGTGCACGCGCGCCTGCCGCACGGCGGGGTCGTGAATGTAGCGGGGCGCGGGGAGTACGTCCCCCGCGCCCCCGTCCGCCCCGGTGCCGGGGTCGTCGTCGGGGAGCGCGCGCAGCGTCCGGAGCTCCTCCCGGAGCCGCTCGTAGGCCTCCCGGGTCATCCATCGGTCGGTGGTCCTGGCCATGAACGTTCCTTGTCTTCAGGGCCCGCGCCGCGGACCGGGTCCGCGGACGGGGCGAGCACAGCGGCGGCCGACACGGGGGCCGCCGCCTATCACGAGTGTGTCCACGGGGCCGATGCCGGGCGTTATCCTCGGGCGACAATCAGGTGAGGTCCCTTTGTGGCCGCGGAACAACTCCGTCGCCAGGAAAGGAGGGGGCGTGATCCACCTCGACCGTCTCGTCAACGTCCTGGGCGGCTACGGCGCCCGGCTGGTCGGCCCCGAGCCGCTGCGCCGCAGGGAGCTGCGCAGCGTCGCCATGCACGACCCCACCGACGACGTGCCGCAGCTGGGCGACGCCTTCCTCGCCGTCGGCGTGGACTCGGCCGCCGAGGCCGTGCGCCTCGCCGAGCAGGCCCGTGCGACCGTCGTCATCATCCGGTCCGCGACCGGGCCCGGCGACGACGTGCGCGCACGCCTGGGCGAGGGCGGCCCCGCCCTCCTGGTCGTCGAACCCGCCGTGTCGTGGAGCCAGGTCTCCGGCGTCGTCTACGGGCTGGTCCTGGAGGGGCGCGAGACCGAGGCCGGACGCGGCCCCAGCGACCTGTTCACCCTCGCCGACACCGTCGCCGCCGAGGTCGGCGGACCCGTCACCATCGAGGACCGGGCCTCGCGCGTGGTGGCCTACTCGGCCTCCCAGGGCGGCACCGACCGGGTGCGGCGCGACACCCTCGTCGACCGGCGGGTCCCCGAGCCGGTCCGCGAGCGCCTCGACGCCGACGGGGTGCTCACCCGGCTGGCGGCCGCGACCGGACCCCGGTTCGTGCCGGGGGTACCCGAACTCGGCATGGGCGGGCGCACCGCCGCGCCGATCCGGGTGGGCCGCGAACTCCTGGGGACGCTGTGGGTGGTGTGCGATGCCCCGCTGGACGCGGACCGGTCCCGGGCGCTGAGCGAGGGGGCGCACACGGTCGGGCTGCACATGCTGCGCGCCAGGGTCAGCAGCGACCTGGAACGGCAGGTGGAGTCGGAGTCGGTGATCGACCTGCTGGAGGGCTCCGCCGACCCGGCGCAGACGGCCGGGCGGATCGGCCTGCTCGGGGCGGGACTGCGGGTGATCGCCTTCCAGGCGCGTGCGCGCACCGAGCCCGAGGCCGCGATTCTGCACCTGTTCGAGCAGGTCACCACCGGTTTCGGCTGGTCCCGCCCGGGGCGTAGCACCCTGCTCGGAACCACCGTGTACACCGTGCTGCCGTGCGGGGACGACCCCGCCCCGGCGGTGGAGTGGGTGCGCTCGACGCTGCGCGGCCTGCCCGACCGGCTGGGGGTGGTGGCCGGGGTGGGCGGCGCCGCCGACGCCGCGGACCTGCCCGCCAGCAGGCAGGAGGCGGACGAGTGCCTGACGCTGCACGGGCAGGCGCCGGAGGGCGCCGACGCGGTCGTCTACGACGACGCCTGGCACTCCGTGCTGCTGCGCCGCCTGCGCCTGGTGGCCGAGGCCGGGCGCATGCCCGTCCGCAACCCGGTTGCCGACCTGGTCCGGTACGACGCCGAGCACGGCACCGACCACGCGCGCACGCTCCGCGCCTGGCTGTACGTGCACGGCGACCTGGGACGGGCGGCGGAGCTGCTGGGCCTGCACCCCAACACGGTGCGGTACCGGCTGCGCCGGATGGGCGGGGTCGCGGACCTGCCGCTGCACGACCCGCGGGCGCGGGTGGCGATGACGGTCGCGCTCGCCGCGCTCGTGGCGGACCCGCCCGGCGGGGAGGGTCCGCACCCGCTCTGAGCGGGCGTCCGCGTGTGTTCCGGCGCACTCCCCCGAGTTCGGCAACGCCCGGGTGCGCGGGGACGCCCGTCCCCGGTGCGGGTCCGCGCTTCCCCCCTCGCGTTGGGGGGCACTCCGCGCCCACGACCTGGTGACCAGGGTCCGCCTCCGAACCGGCCTCAGCCCGCGGGGGTCGGTCCGGGCGCCCGGACACGGACCGGAGCGAAGGTCGAGAACACCGCCTAGTGATGGCGCGGGTACCGCGCGCGCTCGCTGAGCAGCCTCCTCTTGTGCCGGTTGCGGCGCACGCCCGTGGTGATGAGGATCGGCAGCCCGATCACGAGGCCCGCGAAGGGGAGGCCGACGAACGCGGCCATCGCGCCAACGATGTTGACGAAGAAGTCCGCGCCGTCCCCCACCTCGGCGACCGCGTAGACCGTCTCGGGGTCCCCTTCGCACACCAGCGTGTACTCGCCCTCCCCGTCGTGGGAGAACGAGCCGACCAGCGACCAGCTCCGGTTCCCGGACTCGGTGTTGTGGCTGTAGGGCGGGAAACCGAAGGACTCCTCCTCCCCGTCGGGCGTGACCAGCCAGCAGGCCGACTCGTCGGCGCCCGCCGGGCTGGAGTACAGGCCGACCTCGCCGGGTTCGGGGGCGACCGTGAACACGGCCTCCGCGGACCCCTCCACCTGGGCGGAGAACTCGGGCAGCGCCAGGGTGCGGTACAGCATGACGCCGAAGCCGACGACGCCCGCGACGATCCCGAGCACGACGAACGCCGCGCCCACGGCGTACCCGAGGCGTCCGGGGCGCAGCTCCCGGGGGTCCACCCGGATGCGCGGGGGAGGGGGCGGGGGCGGGAAGTGGGCGGACACGGGCGGCCTCCAAGGGTGCGTGCGGGTCCCCGGACGGGGGAGCGGGTTCGTGCCCCGTAGGACGGCACGAACGCGGTGTTGGTTCTCCCGAACGACATGTTCGGACTCCGGCCGCCGGTCTCCGGAGCGGGGAGTCCGGGCCCGCGCCGCGCGGGGCGGCGCTGACCGGCCGGTTCGCCGCGACCCCTTGTCAGAAGGGGCGGGCGCGGATTCAATCAGGGGTGTCGGGCGGTCCGTCGGCACGGCCCGCCGTCGCCTCGGCGGAGGGAAGCGCGCATGCCGGGACCGTGGAACGCGTGGCCTTGGGACGCCGACCCCGAGGCCGTGCGCCGGGACGTGGCGGTCGCCCACACGCGCTTCACCGACTCCGGCCGGGTCAGCGGCCCGGTCCGTCCCGTCGTCGGCGCCTCCTGGCGGCGCAGCGCCCTGCACGGCGTGGACCCCGACACCGCCCTGCCCCGGGTCGAGCTCACCGGTCCCGCCCTGCGCGACCACCGCGACGCGCACCCGCTGGCCGCCGTCATGCCGCTGCTGCGGCACCTGCTCGTCGACACCGCGCCCGGCCCCCAGATCGTCGCGGTGGGCGACGCCTCGGGCCGCCTGCTGTGGGTGGAGGGCGACCACCGGCTCCGCGGCCGCGCCGAGGACATGTGCTTCGTCGAGGGCGCCAACTGGCACGAGCACGCGGTCGGCACCAACGCGCCCGGCGTCGCCCTCGCCCTGGACCACGAGGTCCAGGTGTTCGCCAGCGAGCACTTCGCCCGGGGCGTGCAGCACTGGAGCTGCTCAGCGGCGCCCCTGCACGACCCCGGCACCGGTGCCCTCCTGGGCGTCCTGGACATCACCGGGGACAACCACCTCGCCTCGCCGCAGGCCCTGGCCCTGGTCCGCGCCGCCGCCACCGCGGCGGAGACGGAGCTGCGCGCCCTGCGCGCCGGGGCCCGGGGGCCCGCGCCGGGACGGCGGCAGGCGGGCCGGGCGGCCCTCCCTCCCACCGGTCCGCGCGGAGGCGCCGCGTTTGCCGGGGAACGGAGACCCGCCGGGGACGACCGGCTCCGCGTCCTGGGGCGCGACGGCGCCCGGCTCACCCTGGACGGCCGCGACCTGGCTCTGAGCACCCGCCACTCCGAGATCCTGCTCCTGCTCGTCCGCAGTCCGCGCGGGCTGACCGGCGACGCGCTCGGTGCCCGGCTGCACGAGCGGGACGCCTCCCCGGTCACCGTCCGCGCCGAGATGTCGCGCCTGCGCCGCCTCCTCGGCCCCGGCGTGCTCGCCTCCCGCCCCTACCGGCTGTGCCGCCCGCTGTCCACCGACCTCGACGAGGTGCGCCGCCACCTGTCCGAGGGCTCCTACCGGCGGGCCCTGGACGCCTACGCCGGACCGGTCCTGCCCCGCTCGGAGGCGCCCGGCGTGGTCGAGGTCCGCGACGGCCTCCAGGCCGAGGTGTGTGAGGCCCTGGGCGCCAACGCCGCGCCGGACGTGCTCCTGGCCTGGGCCGAGCACCCCGAGTGGCGCGACGACCCCCGCGTCCTGACCGCCGTGCTGCGCGCCCTCGACCCCGCCTCCCCGCACCACGCCGCCCTGCGCGGCAGGCTTCGCTGGCTCGGCGGCTGACCCGCCCGCAACGTGGTCGCAACGTGGCGGTGACTAGCGTCACCCTCCAACCTCCCCGGAAGCGGCTGCCGGTCCACGGCCGGAGCCCCGCGAAGAAGGAGTCCGCCATGGCGATCTACGCACCCCCGGGCCAGCCCGGAAGCGTCGTCGAGTACGCCGCCCGCTACGACAACTGGATCGGGGGCGAGTGGGTCCGGCCGGTCCGGGGCCGCTACTTCGAGAACCCCAGCCCCGTCAACGGCCGCGTCTTCACCGAGGTCGCCCGCAGCGGGGCGGAGGACGTCGACCTGGCCCTGGACGCGGCCCACGGCGCCGCGCCCGCCTGGGGCCGCACCTCCGCCGCCGAGCGGGCCCTGGTCCTCAACCGGATCGCGGACCGCGTCGAGGAGAACCTGGAGAGGCTCGCCGTCGCCGAGTCCTGGGAGAACGGCAAGCCCGTCCGCGAGTGCCTGGCCGCCGACCTGCCGCTGGCCGTCGACCACTTCCGCTACTTCGCCGGGGCGATCCGCGCACAGGAGGGGCACACCTCCCAGATCGACGGCGACACCGTCGCCTACCACTTCCAGGAGCCCCTGGGGGTGGTCGGCCAGATCATCCCGTGGAACTTCCCCCTGCTCATGGCCACCTGGAAGCTCGCGCCCGCGCTGGCCGCCGGGAACGCGGTCGTGCTCAAGCCCGCCGAGCAGACCCCCGCCTCGATCCTGCTGCTCATGGAGCTCGTCGCCGACCTGCTGCCGCCCGGCGTGGTCAACGTCGTCAACGGCTTCGGCGCGGAGGCGGGCAAGCCGCTCGCCAGCAGCCCCCGCGTCAGCAAGGTCGCCTTCACCGGCGAGACCACCACCGGGCGCCTCATCATGCAGTACGCGTCGGAGAACCTCATCCCGGTCACCCTGGAGCTGGGCGGCAAGAGCCCCAACATCTTCTTCGCCGATGTGGCCGCGGCCGACGACGCCTTCTACGACAAGGCCCTGGAGGGCTTCACCCTCTTCGCCCTCAACCAGGGCGAGGTGTGCACCTGCCCCTCGCGGGCCCTGGTGCAGGACGCCGTCCACGACCGCTTCATGGGCGACGCCCTGGCCCGCGTCGGCCGGATCCGGCAGGGGGACCCGCTGGACACCGACACCATGGTCGGCGCCCAGGCCAGCAACGACCAGTTGGAGAAGATCCTGTCCTACATCGACATCGGCCGTCAGGAGGGGGCCGCGGTTCTGGCCGGAGGGGAGCGGGTCGACCTCGGCGGCGACCTGTCCGGCGGCTACTACGTCGCGCCGACCGTCTTCGGGGGCCACAACGGCATGCGGATCTTCCAGGAGGAGATCTTCGGCCCGGTGGTGTCGGTGGCCCGCTTCGACGACTACGACGACGCGATCAAGACCGCCAACGACACCCTCTACGGGCTGGGGGCGGGGGTGTGGTCGCGCGACGGCAACACCGCCTACCGCGCGGGCCGCGACATCCAGGCGGGCCGCGTGTGGGTGAACAACTACCACGCCTACCCGGCGCACGCGGCATTCGGCGGGTACAAGCAGTCCGGGATCGGCCGCGAGAACCACAAGATGATGCTCGACCACTACCAGCAGACCAAGAACCTGCTGGTCAGCTACTCCGACAAGGCGATGGGGCTGTTCTGATGGACTCCCGCGCCGACGGTGCGGCGGTGGAGAGGGTGGCCGTCACCGACGCGGCGGCCGCCCTGCTCCGCGAGCTGCGCGCCGAACACGGGCCGCTCATGTTCCACCAGTCCGGCGGGTGCTGCGACGGCAGCTCGCCGATGTGCTATTCGGCGGGGGAGTTCCGCACCGGGGCCTCGGACGTGCGCCTGGGAGACCTGGACGTGGGCGCGCCCGAACCGGTGCCGGTGTGGATGTCGCGGGCGCAGTTCGAGCTGTGGAGCCACACCCACCTGACCATCGACGTCGTCCCGGGGAGGGGTGCGGGCTTCTCCCTGGAGGCGCCGACGGGCAACCGGTTCCTCATCCGCTCCCGGCTGATGACCGACGACGAGGCCGAACGCCTCTGACCCCGCGCGGCCGCTGCGAGGGCGAGGGAAGCGGCGGGGCCGCCCTGACGGCGTCGTACGGGGCGGCCTCTCGGGGGACGGCCTCTCAGTCCACGCCGCTCCGTTCCCGGTCGGACGCTTCCGGGGGCCCCGGGCGCCCGTCGGTCCGGGCGCCGGCCTCGGAGGCGCGGAGTTCCTCGTTGATCCGCTGCGCCTCCTCCAACTGGTCCTCCAGGATGATGATCCTGCACGCGGCTTCGACCGGAGTGCCCTCGTCCACGAGCGTGCGGGCGCGGGAGGCGATCCTGAGCTGGTAACGGGAGTAGCGGCGGTGTCCGCCCGCCGAGCGCAGGGGCTCGATCAGTCGGGCCTCGCCCAGAGCGCGCAGGAACGCCGGTGTGGTACCGATCATCTCCGCGGCGCGGCCCATGGTGTAGGCGGGGTAGTCGTCATCGTCGAACCGGTCTTCGGTTTCGGGACGGGACAAGCGTTTCTCTTTCTCTCGTCATCGCACGCCGAGGGCCCCAGCGCCGAACAGCGCTGGGGCCCGAGAGTTCAACACCATCTACCGACTGCTGTCGGTCTTCCGCTTCCCGAGGTCAAACTGGGACGGGAGCGCGGGGATCGCGGTTGTGTGACCGTGGACCACCTTCTTCCGAACCGGGGCCTGCGGTACCCGAGTGGAACATCTCCACACCCGGGCGATCCTCGATGGCATCTACTCCTCTCGATCTCACTGCGTGCACTTCACTCCTGCTGCGGAGTCCCCCGTGCGGGCGGGACGCCGGTCCTGCGGTACTGCGTACTGCTCTACCTCTGTACTGCGGTGTCGCGGTCCTACCGGCTCCCGGCGCTGTACAACACCTCTGCGCAGGTCGAGCCCTACCGCGTTTCCCTTGTCGCTACGGCATCCCCCGTGCGGGCGGGACGCCGGTCCTGCTCTCCACCGGCGTATCCGGTGGTCCACCCTGTGGATCTCTGTGGCTACGACAGGAAATGTATCAGCGACTTCGACGGATGTCTACTCTGGCCACTACAGATTTTGGTGTGTCTCGCGAGCAGGTTTTCTGGGGGCGCTGCCTCAGCTCGCCCCGGCGCGCACCGGGGGAGGCACGCGGCTGTACAGCGACGACGACATCACCCGGCTGCGGCGGGTGGCCGAGTTGGCGGCCCAGGGAGTGAACCTCGCGGGGATCGGACGCATCCTGGAACTGGAGGAGGAGAACACCAGGCCGCGCGACGGTCCTCCCGGGAGCGGGTGAGGCAGGCGGGAACCGGCGTCGGCCGGACCGCCCGAGGCCGCGGACGCGGCGAGGGCCCCGGGAGGCTCAACCGCCCTCCGGGGCCCTCGCGCGGGCTCCTCCGCCGACTACCGGGGGGTGCCGTCCGGACCGCCTTCGTGCTCGGCCTCCATGCGCTTGGCCAGCTCGTCCCGGACCATGAGCTCCCTGTCGATGCGCCCGGTCCGGTAGCCCACGCGAGCGGTGATGTGGCCCGCCACCGGGACGGTCACGATCTGGAAGAGCGCCACCAGGACCAGCGTTCCGGCGCTGAAGACGTTGGTCTCCACGGGGACCAGCCGGAGGCCGATCCCCACCAGCACCAGCAGCAGTCCCAGGATCTGCGGCTTGGCCGCGGTGTGCATGCGCGAGAGCAGGTCGGGGAAGCGGATCAGGCCCACGCCCGCGACGAGGGAGAGCATGGCCCCGGCCAGGATGCACAGGACCGCCACCCAGTCCAGGACGGCGGTGAGTTGGTCGCTCACGAGGTCTCCCCCTTCTCCTGCTCCTGCTCCTGCCGTTCCGATTCGGGGACCGCGTCGGTGGGCGCCGCGGAGGTCGGGTGGGCCTCGGTCGGCGTGGCGATGTGCTCCTGGTCCTCGTGCGCCCGCCGTGCGACGAACTTGGCGAGGCTGACCGATCCGACGAATCCCAGCAGGGACAGCACCAGCAGGGTCGGCAGCACCGTGGGATCGCGGTGGAAGGCCGCGTAGGCGCCCACGCCGGTCAGCGCCGAGGCGAGCAGCACGTCCACGGACAGCGCCCGGTCCAGGATGCTCGGACCGATGAGCATCCGGATCACGCCCAGCAGCGCCGCCACGCCGAGCATGACTCCGATGGCGATCCACAGAGCGTTCACGGCCTCTCCTCCCCGTCGAGGTTCTCGGGTCCGCCCGCCCGCAGCGCGGCGATGTCCTTGTCCGTGCCCAGTGCCATCACGAAGCGCTTCTCCAGCTTCCAGATGTCCTGGCGGCCCCGCTCGACGGCCTCCTCACCCTCCACCCCCAGCATGTGCACGTACAGGATCCGTTCGGGCCGGTTGATCTCGACGATCAGGGTGCCCGGGATGATCGAGGCGGCGATCGAGGTGCTCACCATCGTCAGGTCCGATTCGGTGCGCATCCGCACCGCCACCACCGAGTTGCGCACCTGTCCGGGCCTGAAGGTCAGCACGGTGACCTGGAAGCTGGCCGCCACCATCTCGACGAGCACGTGCAGGAGCAACCGGACCAGAGCCACCGGGTGGAAACGGGGGCCCGGGGTGATCGGCGGCAGCGGGAACAGCAGCATGATCAGCACCGACACCAGGAAGCCCAGGACGAGCAGGCCCAGGGACTCCCGGCGGAGCTGGAAGCCGTCGAAGAGCAGCATCCACACCAGGGTCATGCCGAGCGCGACCGGGATCTGCACCTTGCCCAGGCGCCTGCGCAGCGCGGTCAGGCCGATCCTCTTCTTCTCCTGTAGGTCGATCATCGGTCGCCTCCGAGAACGGCCTCGATGTAGGGACTGCGCGCCTGGAGTTCGACCGCCGCGTCCGAGGAGTACTCGATCAGCGGTCCGGCCAGCACCGTCAGGGCGATGCCGAGCACCACCAGCGCCACCGTGGCGCCGACCATGCTCCTCGGCAGGGCGACGGACGTGACCACCGGCGTGGCCGCGGTCGAGGTGTCGCCCAGGCGGGAGGACGGCCCGACCGCCTCGCCGGGGCCAAGGGCCGCGGTGGAGGGTTCGTCGGCCTCGGTGTCCTCCAGCACGGTGCCGGGCTCGGCCACCATTCCCTCGGAGGGCGTGCGCCAGAACGCGTAGTTCCACACCCGGGCGATGACGTACAGGGTCAGCAGGCTCGTGAGCACCGACGCCCCCACCAGGGTGTAGGCCAGCGGCGTGCCCGCCTCCACCCCGGCCTGGAGCAGGCCGAGCTTGCCGAGGAAGCCCGACAGCGGCGGGATGCCGCCCAGGCTCATCGCCGGGACGAAGAACAGGACCGCGAGGATCGGCGCGATGCGCGCCAGCCCGCCCAGGTGGTCCAGCGACGCCGATCCGCCGCGGCGCTCGATCAGACCCGTGACGAGGAACAGCGTGGTCTGCACCGTGATGTGGTGCGCGATGTAGAACACCGCGCCCGCCATGCCCTGCTCGCTGCCCAGGGCCACGCCGAACACCATGTACCCGATGTGGCTGATCAGCGTGAAGGACAGCAGACGCTTGATGTCGGTCTGGGCGACCGCGCCCAGGATGCCCATGATCATGGTCGCCAGGGCCACGACCATCAGCAGGTCGTTGAGCTGATCGCCGGGGAACAGCAGGGTCTGCGTGCGGATGATCGTGTACACGCCCACCTTGGTGAGCAGGCCCGCGAACACCGCGGTGACCGGCGCGGGCGCCGTCGGGTAGGAGTCGGGCAGCCACGCGGCCAGCGGGAAGACCGCCGCCTTGATACCGAAGGCGAACAGCAGCATGACCTGGAGGACCGCCCTCAGGTCGGTGGACAGCTCGGGCAGCCGCTCGCCGAGCTGGGCCATGTTCACCGTGCCGGTCGCGCCGAAGACCAGCGCGATGGCGATGAGGAACAGCACCGACGACACCAGGGACACCACGACGTAGATGGCGCCCGCCCGCATCCGGGACTGCGTGCCGCCCAGGGTCAACAGCACGTAGCTGGCGGTCAGCAGGATCTCGAACCCGACGTACAGGTTGAACAGGTCCCCGGCCAGGAAGGCGTTGGACACACCCGCCACCAGGATCAGGTAGGTCGGCTGGTACACCGACAACGGTGCCACCTCGGCCTTGCCCGCCATGCCCTGGCCGATGGAGTACACCAGCACGGCCAGCGTGATCGCCGCCGACACCGTGACCATCAGCGCGGAGAGCCGGTCGGCGACCAGGGTGATGCCGATCGGCGCCTCCCAGCCGCCCACCTGCACGACCTGCGGGCCGTAGACGTGGGAGCCGAACATCAGTACGAGGCCGATGACCAGTACCAGGGCCAGCGAGATGACGCTGAGCGCCTGCTGGAGGCGGGGCCAGCGGATGCCGAGCGCCAGCTTCACCCCGGCCGCGAACAGCGGGAGCACCACCGGCAGCGGGATGAAGTAGTGCAGCAGACCGACGAAGTAGTCCGTCCCCATGGTCACTCGCTCCCTTGCAGGTCGCTGTCCTCGGCGCGGGCCAGGCGCTCGCGTTCGGCCCGCATGGTCTGGCGCGCCTGGCGGCGCTGCGAGCGGATGCGGCGTCGCAGCTCGCGCCACAGCTCGCGCTCGGCGGCGCGGTCGGCCCGCCTGTGCTCGCGCAGCCGCCTGCGCCCCTGGCGGATGTGTCCCCGCAGTTCCTGGATCTGGGCGCTCATGGACTCCGCGCGGTCGCTCAGGCGGCGCATGGTCTCCTGGGACCGCTCGTCGGGAGCGCTGTCCTCCGCCTCCAGCTCGTAGCGGGCCAGTTCTGCCTGCGCCCGCGCGATCTCGGCCTTGATGCGGGCCTGCTCGGCCAGCTCGCGGGCGTCGGCGGTGGCGATGGTCGCCTGGAGCTCGGCCCGCTGGCGGCGGATGTCGGCCTGGAGCCTGCGGCGCTCCTTGCGGAAGCGCTGGCGCACCGCGCGGCGGCCCTCGCCCTGGACGATGCGCAGGTCCTCCGCGTCGTCCTGGACCTCGTCGTTGCCCTCCAACTGCCAGCTCCGGTAGGCCATGGCCAGCAGGAACGCCGTGATGCCGAGGGTGATGACGATCGCCGTCAGGATCATCGCCTGCGGCAGCGGGTCGGTCATCTCCTCCGGGTCGGTGAGCCACAGGATCGGCGGACCGCCGGGCTCACCCGCCATGGACAGGATCAGCAGGTTGACCCCGTTGCTCATGACGATGAAGCCGAGCAGCACGCGGGTGAGGCTGCGCTCCAGCAGGAGCACGACGCCCACCGCGACGAGGACGCCGATGACGATGACGAGGAGCAGGCTGGGCGACTCGTTCACGAGATGACCTCCTCGGGGCGCTCGGGGACTCCGGTCCTGGCCTTGCTCTCCGCCTGCGCGGCGTCCCGCTCGATCTGCTCGTCGATGCGGGCGCCGAGGCTGCGCAGGATGTCCAGGATGAGCCCGATCACCAGCAGGTACACGCCGAAGTCGAAGAGCAGGGACACCGTGACGTGGGCCTCGCCCAGGATCCAGAAGTCGATGTAGGCGTCGCCTCCCGCCAGGACGTCGGTGCCGAAGATCGCCCCGCCCAGCGCGGTGCCGGTGGCCACGGCCAGGCCGGTGCCGATCAGCGCGCCCGGCTGCACCCACGCGGTGGCGTACAGCTCGAACCGGCCTCCGGCCAGGTAGCGGACGATGAACGCCAGGCCCGCGACGATGCCGCCCGCGAAGCCGCCGCCGATGGCGGTGTGGCCGGTCAGCAGCAGGTACACCGAGATGACCATGATCACCGGGAACAGGAAGCGCGAGACGACCTCGAAGATGACCGACCGGCGCTCGGTGGGCAGGGCGTCGGCGCCCGGCAGCCAGGTGTGCCGCCACTGGGGTTCGACGTGCATCGTGCGGGGGGCGAACCGCAGGTCGCCGAGGTCGAGCCCGCGCTGGCCGTCACCGGGCTCGGGCGGCTTGGTGACCGACAGGGCCATCAGTCCCCCCGGCGTCTTGCGGGGCTGGGCGCGGCGGCGCACGAACATCAGGCTGGCCACACCGGCGGCCGCGGCGGCGAGCACCGAGATCTCGCCCATGGTGTCCCAGGCGCGGACGTCGACCAGCAGGACCGAGATGATGTTGTAGCCGCCCGCCTCCTCGGCCGCGGCCGGGTAGCCCGCAGAGATGGAGGGCTCCTGGCGGCCCGCCAGGGCGAACCAGCTCATCGCGGCGACCAGGACGCCGGTGGCCAGGCCCAGGGCCAGGTTCCACACCCGTCGGCCGCGCAGCGCGGGCGCCGAGAAGCGCGAGGGGAAGCGGCGCAGCACCAGGACGAAGACCACCAGGCTGACGGTCTCCACGAGGAACTGGGTGAGCGCGATGTCGGGGGCGCCCATCACGTAGAACAGGGCGGCGACGCCGTAGCCGCCGGTGCCCACGAGGATCACCGCGAACAGGCGGCGGCGCACGAACAGCGTCAGCAGGGCGGTGGCGGCGATGATCACGACCGGGATGATCTGGACCGGGCTGTCCCACAGGCGCACCGCGGGGTAGTCCCCCTCCCAGATCCTGCCGCTGACCATCCACCATCCGGCGGCGATGACCAGGGTGATCAGGATGGTGCCGAGGTAGATCGGCAGCGAACCGCGCTGTGTGCCGCCGGTGACCTGGAGGGCCAGGTTCTCCAGCGCGGCGAGCATCCGGCGGTAGACCCGGTCGGCGTCGGGCAGCGCGGTCCGCGTTCCCGCCCACACGATCTCGTGGCGGAACCGGAACAGCACCAGGCCGCCCGCGACGCACACCGCCGACAGCAGCAGGGGCAGTCCCAGGCCGTGCCACAGGGCCAGGTGCTTGACGTAGTCGCCCTCGGCGACGGGGACGGTGTCGGCGTACACGGCGAGGAAGGGGTCCACGAGGGTGGAGAGCAGGCCGCCGAGCAGGCCGAGCCCCGCCAGGACCGCGGCGGGCACCTGGAAGAGCGGGCCGGGGGCGTGGACCGGCGTGGGGGGGATGTTCTCCTTGTCCCAGAAGGCGCCCCACAGGAAGCGCAGGCTGTAGGCGACGGTGAAGGTGGAGCCGACCACGAGGCCCGCCAGGACGGCGACGTCGACGCCGCCGCCGTGCTCGAAGGCGCCGAAGGCCAGCTCCTTGGCGGCGAACCCGAGGGTGGGCGGCAGACCCGCCATGGAGGCCAGCGCCACGACCGTGGTCCAGAAGGTCACGGGCATGGACGAGCGCAGGCCGGACAGCTCGCGCAGGTCGCGGGTGCCGGTGCCGTGGTCGATGACGCCGACCACGAGGAACAGCGGCGCCTTGAACAGCGAGTGCGCGATGAGCATGGAGATCCCGGCCAGGGCGCCGGCCTGCGTTCCTGCGCCCAGCAGGGTGATGAGGAAGCCCAGCTGGCTGATGGTGCCGTAGGCCAGGACCAGCTTGAGGTCGTACTGGCGCAGCGCCTTCCAGCCCGCGAGGACCATGGTGAGCGTGCCGAAGAACAGGGCCGTGTACTTCCACACGGCGACGTCGTGGAAGGCGGGGGTGAGCCGGGCGACCAGGTAGACGCCCGCCTTGACCATCGCCGCGGCGTGCAGGTAGCCGGAGACCGGCGTGGGGGCGCGCATGGCGGCGGGGAGCCACAGGCTGAACGGCAGCAGGGCCGACTTGGACATCGCGCCGACCAGGACGAGCACGAGCGCGACGTTGACCAGGGTGCCGCTCGGGGGCGGCGAGGCGACGATCTCGGAGATCACGTAGGTCCCGGCGGTCTCGCCGAGCATGATCATGCCCACCAGCATCGCCAGTCCGCCGAAGGTGGTGACGGTCAGGGCCGTCATCGCCGCCCGGCGGCTCTCCTTGAGCTCCGTGCTGTGCCCGATGAGCAGGTAGGAGAAGACCGTGGTCAGCTCCCAGTAGACGAAGAGCTGGATGAGGTCGTCGGCCAGCACCAGGCCCAGCATGGCCCCGGCGAAGGCGACGAACACCCCGGCGAAGCGCGCCAGGCCCGGCTCGGAGTCGTCGAAGTAGCGGGCGCAGTAGACCAGGATCAGGGCGCCCACGCCCGCGGCGATGAGCGTCATGACCAGGCTCAGGCCGTCCATGTACAGGCCGAGTCGGAGGGAGAACTCCGGAGCCCAGGGGATGGAGGTCGAGAGGGTATCGCCGCGCATCACGGCGGGGATCTGGAAGAGGGCCCAGACGGTGGACACACCCGGAACGACGGCGAGCGCGAGGAAGGCGTTACGGCCCCACTGGCGCACCAGTAACGGCGCGATCGCAGCTGCGATGAAATGCGCGATCAGCACTGTTGTCAATGCGCCCCTCCCGGACCTGTCCGGGCCCGCCCTGGTGTCGGACGGACGTCCACTGCCCCGCGCCGCGTCCACAACCGGTCAGTGGACGACCGGTCAGTGGATGAGAGGTGTCGCTACGGTTTGTGGGGGCAAGGATGTATGTGAACTTGCGTGCTTTAGCTATTTAATAGCTACACTACACAAACGTCAAACCACCGCGCGGGTCGTGGACCCGCGGTGCCCGCCCAGCATGCGAGGACCGTTTCGTGCCCGACGAGACCCACGAACCCCGTGCCGAGCAGCACGGTTCCGAGCTTGAGGAGTTCCAGCGCGCCTGGACCGAGCTCATCAACGCGGCGCTCCACGCCCGCTCGCGCAGCGGTCACGGCCACCGGGGTGCCGAGGATCTCACTCTCACACAGGCGCTCCTGATGGAGGCGGTTCGCGGTATGGACAGCCCCAGCGTCGGCGCCGTCGCGCACATCGTCGGCGTCTCGTCCCCCTCCGCCACCCGCATGATCCAACAGCTGGAGCGCAAGGGCATGATGGCGCGCCGCCGCTCCGAGCGCGACGAGCGCAGCACCGTGGTGACCATCACCGAGGAGGGCGAGCGGGTGCTCGCGATCCGCCGCAGGGACATGGAGCGCAAGCAGCGCCAGGTGTTCGACGCCATAAGGCCGTCGCTGCGGCCGATGGTGCTCACCCTCCTGCGCGACCTGCGCGAGGCCCTCGACGAGACCTGAGCCCGAGCCCGCTCGGCCCTCCGGGGCGGGTCCGAAGGCCGTGCGTCCGAGGCCTCTGCCATGGGCAGATCTGCCCCGGGCCGAAACGGTGGAAGTCTCCCTCTCCGTCGCCGCAGGCTGGGATCACCGGCCCGCGAGGGGCCGGTGAAGGGAGAGTGCCATGCCGACCCATGTCGCCGCCTCGGACGAGACCTCCGGCGGTGCCTTCGACGACCAGCTGGCCGCGCGCCTGCTGCGCAGCCGCATCGTGCTGCTGGGCACGCAGGTCGACGAGACCAGCGCCAACCGGGTGTGCGCGCAGATCCTGCTGCTCGCCGACGAGGACCCGCGCAAGGACATCACGCTCGCCGTCAACAGCCCCGGCGGCTCGGTGTCGGCCGGGCTGGCCATCTACGACGTGATGAACTTCGTACCCAACGACGTGTCCACCCTGGTCATGGGGTTCGCGGCCAGCATGGGCCAGTTCCTGGCCTGTGTCGGCACACCGGGCAAGCGCTACAGCCTGCCGCACGCGCGGATCATGATGCACCAGCCCTCCGGCGGCCTCGGCGGGACGGCCGCCGACATCGCCATCCAGGCCGAGAACCTCGCGCACACCAAGCAGACCATGGTGCGGCTGATCGCCGAGCACACCGGTCAGACCGAGGAGACCATCTCCCGGGACCAGCACCGCGACGCCTGGTTCACCGCGCAGGAGGCCAGGGAGTACGGGTTCGTCGACCACGTGGTCGCGTCCGTCTCGGAGATGAACGGCGGCGGTATCCGCCTGGGCGCCGGGGCACCCGGGTTCGCCACGTACGTGAAGGGGGAGGGCCGGTGAGCGGTCGTTACACGGTGCCGATGGTGGTGGAGCGCACGCCCCACGGCGAGAGGTCCTTCGACGTGTTCAGCCGGCTGCTGTCGGAGCGGATCATCTTCCTGGGCACGCCGATCGACGACGACGTCGCCAACGTGGTGATGGCGCAGATGCTCCACCTCGACTACGAGTCGAGCGAGACCGACATCCAGCTCTACATCAACTCGCCGGGCGGCTCGAACACCGCGCTGACCGCCATCTACGACACCATGCGGTTCGTGCGCGCGGACGTGGCCACGGTGTGCATGGGGCAGGCGGCCTCCGCCGCGGCGGTGCTGCTGGCGGCGGGCACGGCGGGCAAGCGCACGGCCCTGGAGCACGCGCGGGTGCTGCTGCACCAGCCCTCCGGGGAGGGCCAGGGCGTGGCCGCCGACCTGGAGATCCAGGCCGAGGAGATCCTGCGGGTCCGCTCGCAGGTGGAGGAGATCCTGGCCCGGCACACCGGGCAGACGCAGGAGCGACTGCGCGCCGACACCGACCGGGACAAGATCTTCACCGCCCAGCAGGCGAAGGACTACGGCCTGGTGGACGGGATCATCACCACCCGCCAGGCGCACCCGGCGGCCGGGAGGGCCGCCGCGTAGGGACCGCCCGGAGCCGGGGGGCCGCCGCGCGGAACGCCCCGGCCCGGGCGGTCGAACAGCACTCCTTCGGGGCTCCGCTTCGCCCCGTGTTCGGTCGCCGCCCTCAGGCGGCCAGTGACAGGACCCGGGCCTGGTGGGCGGGCGCGGCGGCGGGCCGGTAGTCGCCCAGACCGGTGCCGGTCCGGGGCAGCCTGGCCGTCACGGTCCGCTCGTACAGCTCGCCCAGCACGTCGGACAGGCTCAGTCCCAGGGAGCGGTAGACGGCGGCGAGCACCTCGGAGGAGGCCTCCTTGCGCCCGCGCTCGATCTCGGACAGGTAGGGCAGCGAGACCTGGGCGTCCTCGGCCACGTCGCGCAGCGTGCGGCCCTGTTCGGTCCGGGTGCGCCGCAGCAGGTCGCCGATGAGGTCGCGCATGAGGGGATCCTGCGGCTCCTCGGCGCGCCCGCCCGCGCGGGCCTCGTCCAGCGAACTCAGGACGTCGGTCATCAGGCCTCCACGGTGGTCGTGCGCGACGGTCTCACCTGACGAGCCTACGCCGCAGCCGCCTTGTGGGGGAGTCGTCCACAGGCGTTCTGCGAAGGGCAGAACCGTTCGGGCGGCGTGTGCGTCGCATCCGCTGTCGGTACCCCGCCCCCGCGCCGCGTGCGCCCACCTGCGCAGCGCCTGTGTGATCCGGCCCGGCCCGGTGTGGCTGCTGGAGCGGGTGGTGGCCGCCCGCGAGGCCGCCAAGGCCGAGACCTTTCAGCGCATCGAGCCGCTGCTCACCCCGGTGCTGCGCCTGGACCTGGACGGCCTGCTGCGGGTGGACCCCGCGGTGGGGTCGAGTCGGCCGCACTGGCTCTCCCACGGCGCCACGCAGGCCTCCCCGAACGCGGTCAACGCCGAGGTCGCCAAACTGGAGTACCTGCGCTCGCTGGACGCCCACGCCCTGGACGTGTCGGTGCTGCCCACCGAGCGGCGTCGCCACCTGGCCACGATCGGGCGCTGCTCCACCGCCCAGAGTCTGGAGCGGCGCGATCCGGAGGTGCGCTACCCGATCGACGTCGACAAGGAGCTGTCCAAGCTGGACGCGGCCGGGTACCGGCCGCTGCGCCGCCTTGGGGGAAGGAACGAGGTCTTGTGGGGCTCGCCCGGCTGAGGAGCAGGAGGGCGAGTTCGGCCTCGGTTGTTGCTCCGGAGGCTGTACGCACTCGTCTGATGAATGCCACGCGGCGAGCCTATCCACCGGCTTAGCGCGTGAAAACCCCGAAGATGGCGAACATCGCCGCAGTTCAGAGCGATGGGATTCCCGCGCAGGCAACACCATGAGCCAACTCAGGCCTGACGCGCGACATTTCCTCCCACCCACACCCTGCATCGTGAAGATGTAGCGAAATTCAGAACTGTTCATTCAAAATGCCCCGCTCCCTGATGAGAGCGGGACATTTTCGCCTTCATACTGTAGCCGTCTTACCGTTCGTCTGCACGATCGGGCCGGACACGTCTTAAGGCGAACATGCATCCGACAACGATCAGCCCCAAAGCCGCGAATCCCACCCAATGGAGGGTGCCCCCGGAGCCAGCGAGGCTGGGGACGAGCAGGATCAAACCCGCCCCGGCCAACGCCATGGGGATGATAAAGGCGAGGAAGAGTCGGTAAGACCCCTTGCCTTGAAGCATGGTGACCACCTCAGAAACAGCTCGCGATCGCTGTGATCGAAGCACCGCCGACGACCGCGAACCCACCGATGCACGCCGCGCAGACCGGGGCGGTGACGGGAGTCATGGGAACGGCGCAGGAACCGACGCAGGCATAGGCGATGGCGGCACCCACCGCGCCGCTGACACCGAGTACCGCGGCGACGCACGCGCCCGTGTTAGCGCTCTCGGCGACCGCTTCGTTCGCGGCCGCCACCTCGTCACGGAGCTGCTCCTCACCCACGAACGGGATACCGGTGTCCTCGCTCGTCGTGAGCGCACCGTCCACGTAACTGCTGATGTGGAAATTGCCGGAGTCGGCCTGGCTGTACAGAGTCTCGGCGTACTGGACGACGGCGCCCTCAGCATCGAAAAGGAACGTCAGGTTACTCAACGGCTCGCTGTAGCCGCCCGAGATCGGGACACTCACCGACGTGTGCTGCGGCTGGTCCGAGCCGGTCTCGATCTGGTAGGCCTTGGCTCCGTCGCGCTCCAGGGCCTCGGCCGACGCGTGCACCGTCACGTCGCCGTCGCCGACGAGCGCGGCCACATCGGCCGCCAGCCGTTCGGCCGGTGCGCCGTCGATCAGAGTCATGTCGTACGCGTCGCCCTGCTCGGCGCCCGTGGTCGCGGCACCGTTGTCAGAACATTCGGCGGCCGACTGCGCCGACGGCGCCGCAGTCGGCCCCGCTCCTGACGGCGTCGGCGATGCCGCAGCCGTTCCCACCGGGCCCATCAGAAATGCTGCGGTGACCACGCAGATCACATTGATCGTCTGCTTTTTCGCTACCATTGGACTCCTGATTCAAGCCGATCCTACGTGTCGATCACGAACGCCGCAGGGTCGATCGAAGCAGGCGCTTATGCAGCCCACGAGTCCGACTTACTCCAAACACTCGCAACTCGCGTGCACGGTGTTCGCCATCACCTCCTCGACATATCTCCTATTTACGTCTCTATCACGGTGAGTCGCACGGAAACAAGGGCACGGCGCCCGCACCCGAGGTGCGTCAGCTGATGAAAAAATCATGACGTCGCCACGCGGCGGCCTGACCACCAACACCGTTGTTTTAGGGTGTTTTCGCTGGTGGGGTCAGGCGCCACGGGTGGATGCGATGCCGGGTCCTGCCCGAGGTGGGCGTGGTGGGCTTGCGGGTGGGAAACCGGAAGGAGCGCCGGGTGACCTGGCGGGGTGCGGCCCGGCGGTGCCGCCGGGGCAGCAGGTCGTCCATGAGCTCACCGAAGGCCCACACATCCTGGGCTGCCAGGTACTCGGGGTGCCGTTAACGAACGTGGCACGGGCCGCAAACGCGACCGAACCTCACCGGTCGACGGTGAGCGCCTCCAGCGCGGCGGCCTTGTCCGCCTCGGTCGGCAGCGCGTAGCGGCGGGTGGTGTTGATGTCGGCGTGCCCCATCAGCTCGGCCACGGTCACCAGGCCGACCGGCTCGCGCGCGTCGGCGAGCCAGACCAGGAAGTAGCCGACGTTGCGCAGGTACTTGTCGCGGGTGTTCGCGCCCAGGTCGGTCGCCGAGGCCAGCTTCGCGGCGAAGGTCTCGCGCTCGGCGTCCAGGTCGCCGGGCAGAGCCACGGTTCGGCGCGGCCGCCCCGACGGAGGAACGACCCGGGTATGGGCCATCGCGAGAGCACGCCACGCCACGGTGCGGTGCGTGCGTCGCATCCGCTGTCGGCACCCCGCCCCGCGCCGCGGGGCCACCGGTGCCGCCCTAGTAGGCGCGGGCGGCCGCCGCCGACCAGGCCATGGCCGGGCACGGAACGCGCAAAGCCTTGGTTCCGGGCGCGTGTCCCGCGTGTTTTCGCCGTCACCGAGCGGGCAGGGGGTGAGGGCGTCAACATCCGGGAGGAAAAGATGGAGATCACCGGAATCATCAGTGCGATCGTCGTCGGCCTGATCGTCGGCGCACTGGGACGCCTCATCGTCCCCGGCAAACAGCACCTGCCGATCTGGCTCACCCTGATCCTGGGCATCGTGGCCGCCTTCATCGGCGGCTGGATCGCCGCGGGGCTCTTCGGCGCCGGATGGATCATCACGCTGATCATCCAGGTGCTGGTGGCCGCAGCGATCGTCTACCTGGCCGACGGCTTCTACTCCAGAGGAGCCAAGGGCCGCACCGCCTAGCGGCCTGGCCGGAACCGTTGCTGGTGTGCCACGAGGGTTCTGAACTGCGTCTTAGCTCGTCTCGACCGACCAACCTCGCTATGAGCACAAGGTCACGGCGGAGGGGGCGACCCCGGCGAACCTTTGTGGCCACGGCATCAGCTCCGCCGGCCGACGGGGCGAGCGCCGCCGCACCGGAGGCCGGCCTCCGAGGCCGGCCTCCGTCCGGCGCAGTCCCGGGCCGCCGGACCGCTATCCGGCGGCCTCGTCCACGCCCACGGACCGGCCCAGGCGCACCGAGGTCTCGGCGGCCTCCAGCACGGCCACCACGTCCCGGCCGAAGCGCACGTCACAGGGGTCGCCCACCGTCCCCTCCACCTGCGCCAGCAGCCGGTCGACCGCCGCGCCGAACGCCTCCACCGGGCTCCGGTCACCGCCCGGCACCGGTACCCAACCCCGCTCGCCGTGCAGCACGACCTCGAAGGTCTTCGCCTCGGGAGCGGCGTCCACGGTCACCGCGAACGAGCCGACCGCGCCGCCCTCGTGCCGGGTGAGCATGTGCACGGTGTCCCGAGGCCCCGCCAGCGCCGTCACCTGCGTGACCGGGCCGAGGACCGGCAGCACCAGCGACAGCACGTGCGGGCCCACGTCCCACAGGCCGCCCTTCTGCCGGCGCCAGCGCGAGCCGCCGTAGGGGTTGCCGGGCTCGAAGATCGAGGCGAACAGCGTCGCCCGCACGCCGTTCCAGCCGCCCTCCGCCGCGGCCGAGTCCACGAACTCCACCACGTTCTCGGAGAAGCGGCTGGTGAAGAAGACCACCGACGCCAGCCCGCGCGCCTCGGCCTCGGCGACCACCGCGTCGGCCGCCAGGGTCGACAGCGCCAGCGGCTTGTCCAGCAGCAGGTGCTTCCCGGCCCGCGCGGCGCGCAGGGCCAGGTCGCCCTGGATGTGGGGCGGCAGCGCGATCGCCACGGCGTCCACGTCGGCCAGCAGCGCCTCGAAGTCCGCGTAGGCCCGGGTTCCGTAGCGCTCGGCGAGCGCCGCCGCCTTGGCCTCGTCGCGTCCCCACACCCCCGCCAGGGTGGCGCCGGGGTGGGCGTCCAGCGCCGCGGCATGCGTCTCCGCGGCCCAGTAGCCCGTGCCCAGCAGACCGAACCTGAGTCCCATGCGTGCTCCCTCGTCCCTTGTGTCCACCGTCTCACCATTGTCCATGGAAGCGCTCCCATAACCTCGGGCGGGGTCGCCAGGGGCCGCCAGCGTGCGGTCTCCCGACCGTTCCCGCCCGGCGCCTCAGGGGTGCAGGCGGCGCGCTCCCTCGGACGGCAGGGCCCCGAACACGGCCGGTTCCTCGAAGCCCCGTTCCCGGTAGGCCTCCAGCACCGCCTTCCCGCAGCCCTCCACGCGCTCGGTCTCCACCAGGGCGACCACGCACCCGCCGAAGCCGCCGCCGGTGATCCTGGCCCCCAGCGAGCCCGCGGCCAGGAGGGTGTCCACCGCGGTGTCCACCTCGGGGACGCTCACCTCGTAGTCGTCGCGCAGCGAGGCGTGGGAGGCGGTGAGCAGCGGCCCCACCTCCCGCGTGCGCCCGGACCGGAGCAGGTCCACGGACCGCAGCACCCGCTCGTTCTCGGTCACCACGTGGCGCACCCGGCGGCGGGACACGTCGTCGGGCAGCGCGGCCAGGGCGCCCGGCAGGTCGGTGACGTCGCGCAGGGCCGCCACCCCCAGGACGCGCGCGGCCTCCTCGCACGAGCGGCGGCGCTCGGCGTAGGCGCCGTCCACGTGCCGGTGCGGGGCGCGGGTGTCGACCACCAGCACGGTCAGCCCCTGTGCGGAGGGGTCGAAGGGCACCTGCTCGGTCTCCAGGGTGCGCGTGTCCATGAACAGGGCGTGCCCCTCGGTGGAGAGCATGGACGCGGACTGGTCCAGGATCCCGCAGGGCATGCCCACGAAGTCGTTCTCCACCCGCTGGGCCAGCCGGGCCACCTCGCCCGGCGCGAGGTCGGCCCCGTACAGGGAGGCCGCGGCCATGACGGTCGCGCACGACAGCGCGGCCGACGAGGACAGGCCCGCCCCGCTCGGGATCGTGCTGTCCACCAGCAGGTCCAACCCGTCCACCGCGCGGCCCTCGTCGCGCAGGACCCACAGCGCCCCGGCGGGGTAGGCGGCCCACCCCCGCACCGCGCCGGGGACCAGGTCGTCCAGCGGGGCCGCGTACTCCTCCGGCGACTGCCGGGAGAGCAGCCGCACCCGTCCGTCCGTCCGCCGGGCGGCCGAGGCCGTCAGCGCGTGGGGCAGGGCGAAGGGGAGCACGAACCCGTCGTTGTAGTCGGTGTGCTCGCCGATGAGGTTGATCCGCCCCGGCGCGGTCCACACGCCCTCGGGCCCGTACCCGAACGCCGAGTGGAACGCGGTCGTCACGTCGTCCACGAGGTCCTGCCTTCCTGCTGTGCGATGGGGGTCAGGCCGTGCCGCGCCGCGCCAGGACGAACTCCCAGGCGTCGGCGACGGTCTCGTCCAGCGTGCGCCCCGGCGTCCAGCCCAGCTCCTCGCGGGCCCGGTCGTTGGCCGCGACCAGGACGGCCGGGTCGCCCGCGCGGCGCGGGCCGTCCACCACGGGCACCGGGCGGCCGGTCACCCGCCGGACCGCCTCGATCACCTCGCGCACGCTGTGCCCGCCGCCGGTGCCCAGGTTGTGGACGCGGAAGACGCCCGGGCGCACGCTCTCCAGGGCGCGCAGGTGCGCGTCGGCCAGGTCGGCGACGTGCAGGTAGTCGCGCACCGCCGTCCCGTCCCGGGTCGGGTAGTCGGTGCCGAACACGCTGGCGTGCCCCTCCCCCTCGGCGGCCACCCGCAGCAGGTTCGGCACCAGGTGCGTCTCGGTCTCGTGCCGCTCTCCGAAGCCCAGGTGCGCCCCGGCCACGTTGAAGTAGCGCAGGCTCACCGCGCCGATCCCGTGCGCCGCCGCCCACGACTCCAGCATGTGGTCGACGGCGAGCTTGCTCGCGCCGTAGGGGCTGGTGGGCGCAGCCGGGTCGGTCTCGCGGATCGGCGCGTCGCCGGCGGGGTCGCCGTAGGTGGCGGCGCTGGAGGAGAACACCACGCGCCCCACGCCGTGGCGCCGCACGGCCTCCAGCAGCGCCAGCGTCCCCGACACGTTGGTGTGCCAGTACTTGCCCGGGTCCGCCACCGACTCGCCCACCAGGGACTTGGCGGCGAAGTGCAGGACGGCGTCCACGGACGGGTCCAGCACGTCGGCGGCCTCGCGCACGTCGGCGACCACCAGCCGGGCCCCCTCGGGGACGGCGTCCGCGTGCCCGGTGGACAGGTCGTCCAGGACGGTCACCGCGTGGCCCTCCCGCAGCAGCAGGGCGGTCACCACGCTCCCGATGTACCCGGCGCCTCCGGTGACGAGCAGTCTCACGGTGCGACCTCCCGCAGCCGCTCGGCGACGGTCTCGGGCGCGACGTCGCTGATGAACGCGCCCATGCCGGACTCGGTTCCGGCCAGGTACTTGAGCTTGCCCGGCGCGCGCCGCACCGAGAACAGCTCCAGGTGCAGGTGGGCCAGGTCGCGCCGGTCGCGCACGGGCGCCTGGTGCCAGGCGGAGATGTAGGGCAGGGGCGCGTCGTAGAGCGCGTCGAAGCGGCGCAGCACGTCCAGGTAGAGGTGGCCGAAGTCCTCGCGCTCCTCCTCCGACAGCGCGGGCAGGTCGGGCACCCGCCGGTGCGGGTACAGGTGCACCTCCACGGGCCAGCGGGCCGCGGCCGGGACGAAGGCCGTCCAGTGCTCGGTCCTGGCCACCACCCGGACCCCGGCCTCCTGTTCGGCGCGCAGCACGTCGGCGAACAACGAGCCGCCGGTGCGCTCGCGGTACTCCTCGGCGGAGTCGAGCATCCGCCGGGTGCGCGGGGTGACGAAGGGGAACGCGTAGATCTGCCCGTGCGGGTGGTGCAGGGTCACCCCGATCTCGGGCCCCCGGTTCTCGAAGCAGTACACCTGCTCCACGCCCGGCATCGCCGACAGCGCCTCGGTCCGGTCGATCCATGCGGCCATGACCGTGCGCGCCCGCTCGGGGCCCAGGTCGGCGAAGGACGCGTCGTGGTCGGAGCCGAAGACGAGGACCTCGCAGCGGCCCGCGGCCACGCGCCGGGACGGCTCCAGCTCCCCGACCCCCTCCAGGGCGCGGCCGTCGTCGCGCACCAGCGAGGGGAAGCGGTTCTCGAAGGCGACCACGTCGTAGGAGGCGGCCGGGACCTCGGTCAGGCGCCCCTCGCCGGAGGGGCACAGCGGACAGTCGTGGCTGGAGGGCAGGTGGGTGCGGCCCTGCCGGTGGGAGGCCACCACCACCCACTCGCGCAGCAGGGGGTCGAAGCGCATCTCCGCGCCCGTCGCGGACGGTGGCAGCTCGCGCAGGTCGGGTGCGGGTTCGCGGGCGGTGTCGCCCTCGTCGAAGTAGACGATCTCGCGGCCGTCGGCCAGCCGGGCCGAGGTCCTCCTCATCCGTCCTCCTTCTTCCTCGGTCGCACGTCGGCGACCACCAGGCGGCCCACGTGCTCGGTCAGGGTGGCCCGGACGGCCGGGTCGGTTCCGGAGTCGGTGACCAGCACGTCGCAGCGGTCCAGCGGCGCGATGGTGCTGATCCCGACCGTGCCCCACTTGCTGTGGTCGGCGGCGACCACGAGGGAGGCGGCGGCCTCCACCAGGGCGCGGTTGGTCTCGGACTCCATGAGGTTGGGCGTGGTGAACCCGGCGCGCTCCTGCATGCCGTGCACGCCCAGGACGAGGACGTCCAGGTTGAGGCCGCGCACGGAGGCGAGCGCGAGCGGGCCCACGAGCGCGTCGGAGGGCGTGCGGAAGCCGCCGGTGAGCGCCACGGTCTGGTCGGGCCGCGCGGCCCGGTGGAACACCTCGGCCACGCGCAGCGAGTTGGTGACCACCGTCAGCCCCGGTGTGTCGGCGAGGTACTCGGCGACGGTGGCGGTCGTGGTGCCCGCGGACAGGCCCACGGCGCTGTGCGGTTCGACCAGGTCGGCCACGGCCCGGGCGATGGCGTGCTTCTCGTCCTCCTGGCGGGTGGACTTGGCCTCGAAGCCGGGCTCCTCGGTGCGCGCGCCGTCCGGTGCGACGGCCCCGCCGTGCACCTTGCGCAGCTCCCCGCGGCCCTCCAGGGCGTCGAGGTCGCGGCGCACGGTCATGTCCGACACCGAGAGGCTCTCGACGAGGTCGGACACACGCACCGCCCCGACGCGCCGCACCTGTTCGAGGATCAGCTCCTGTCGTTGCGCAGCCAGCATCCGCCCCCCCCAGGGATGATCGAAAATGTGGAAATCTGTTGGAACTAGTGTTCCAGGTTCCCCTCTCGTGTCAATGGTACCCGTGGCCTCCCCGGAAAACTGTTGGAAAACGTTGGTACCTGTTGACAGGACCGGGGGTGAGTGTCGAACATATTAAAACGTTCGTGTGACCGCCTTCACATCTGTTGACGACCCCCCGTTCGAAGGAGGCCCCCATGTACCACGGACCACCGGGAGCACCAGGACCGCCAGGGCCACCGGGACCACCGGGCCTGGGGCGCCGCACCCTGCTGCGCGGCCTGGCCGGGGCCGGAACGCTGCTGGCCCTGCCCGCCCTGGCGGGGTGCGGTGCGGGTCGACGCGGGGACCCGGACCTGGTCACCCTGGCCTCCAACCGGGCCAACCCCGCCCAGCAGGAGGCCGTCGCCGAGAGCGTCGGGCTCTTCGAGGCGGACTCCGGGCTGACCGTGGAGGTCAACACCTTCCAGTCCACCGCCTTCCAGGAGAGCATCAACAACTACCTCCAGGGCACCCCGGACGACGTCATCGGCTGGTTCGCGGGCTACCGGATGCGCTTCTTCGCCGAACGCGGCCTGATCAGCGACGTCTCCGGGGTCTGGGACCGCCACTTCGGGGACGCGTTCACCGACCAGGTGCGCAGGCTGTGCACGGCCGACGACGGCAGGCAGTACATGGTCCCCGACTCCACCGCGCCCTGGGCGGTCTTCCACCGCAGGAGCGTGTTCGAGGAGCACGGCTACGAGGTCCCCGCCACCCGCGCGGAGTTCGAGGAGCTGTGTGGGCGCATGCGCGCGGACGGGCTCGAACCGCTCGCCTCCGGCATCCGCGAGGGCTGGCCCGCGATGGGCATGTTCGACCACCTCAACCTGCGGCTGAACGGCCCCGACTTCCACCTGGAGCTGCTCAACGGCGACCACTCCTGGGACTCCGCCGAGGTCAGGAGCGTCTTCGGCACCTGGGCCGAGCTGCTGCCCCACCACCAGCCCGACCCCCTGGGCCGGGGCGTCAACGAGGCGCAGACCGCCCTGGTCCGGCGCGAGGCCGGGATGATGCTCTGCGGCATGTTCATCGCGCACTCCTTCCCCGAGGAGGACCTGGACGACCTGGACTGCTTCGCCTTCCCCGAGTTCGACCCCGCGATCGGCGCCGACGCCGTCGAGGCGCCCATCGACGGGTTCATGCTCTCCGGGGACCCGCGCAACCCCGACGGGGCCCGCGAGCTCGTGGGACACATGGGCACCCTCCGGGCCCAGGAGATCTACACCGCGATCGACCCGCAGGCGCTCCCCACCCACCTGGACGCCGACACCAGCGGGTTCAGCGCCCTCGACGCCAAGGTCAACGACATGGTCGCCAACGCGGGAGCGCTCACCCAGTACATGGACCGGGACACCCGTCCCGACTTCGCGTCCGTCGTCATGATCCCCGCGCTCCAGCGCTTCCTCCGACAGCCGGACGACATCGCCGACCTGACCGCCAGCATCCAGCGCCAGAAGGTCTCCATCTTCGGTGGCTGAACCAGAAGGGAGAGCAGGTGTGGTGTCGAACGCCCCCTCACCGCCTCGAAACCCGACCCAGGGGTCCGCACAGGCCCCGCCCGGCCGGTCCCCGCGCGCACGCGGGAGCATGCGCCACAGCCGAGGGGACCGGATCGCCCTCGGCCTGATGCTGGGCGTGCCCGCCCTGCTCGTGGTGGGCCTGGTGTGGCTGCCCGCGATGGCCACGATCATCCTGTCCTTCACCCGCTGGGACGGCATCGGCGGCCTGGACACCATCGAGTGGATCGGCACGCAGAACTACACGGACGCGTTCACGATCTACCCGCCCTTCGCACCGGCGCTGCGCAACAACCTGGTCTGGCTGGTGGCGCTGTTCGCGGTCCCCACCGTCCTCGGGATGTTCCTGGCGGTGCTGCTCGACCGCGAGCTGCGCGGCGGGTCGTTCTACCAAGGCGTCTTCTACATGCCGGTCGTGCTGTCGCTGGCCCTGGTCGGGTTCATCTGGCAGCTCATCTACTCCCGCGACCAGGGGCTGCTCAACGCCTTCCTCGCCGTGGTCGCCGACGTCCCGCCCGTGGACTGGTTCGGCGACTCCGACATCAACCTGTACGCGGTCCTGGTCGCGGCCGGGTGGCGGCACACCGGCTACATCATGCTGCTCTACCTGGCCGGGCTGAAGGCGGTCGACCCGTCCCTGCGCGAGGCCGCCGCCATCGACGGCGCCGGGCCGGTGCGCACGTTCACCAAGGTCGTCTTCCCGGCCCTGCTGCCCATCAACCTGGTCGTGCTCGTCGTGACCGTCATCGACGCGCTGCGCGCCTTCGACATCGTGTGGATCATCAACCGCGGACGCAACGGCCTGGAGCTGATCTCGGCGCTGGTGACCTCCAACGTCATCGGCGAGGCCAGCCGGGTGGGCTTCGGCTCGGCGCTGGCCGTGGTCATGCTGGTGATCTCGCTGGTGTTCATCGTCATCTACGTGTCCACCATGCTGAGAGGGGCCTACCGGTGACCGCCACGACCCTCCCCGACGCCCCCCGGCGGTACCGCCGGCCCAGGATCCGCCCGGCCCGGGCGGTGCTGCACGCCTTCCTCGGCGTCACGGCGCTGGCCTGGTTCTTCCCCGTCCTGTGGGCGCTGGTCAACTCGTTCCGCGACTACGAGTACACCGCCCTGCACGGCTACCTGTCCCTGGGCGGGTTCACCCTGGACAACTACGCGCGGGCGTGGAACGAGGGCCAGCTGCCCGGCTACTTCTGGAACTCGCTGGTCATCACGGTCCCGGCCGTGCTGCTGACGCTGTTCCTGTCCTCCTGCGCGGCCTTCGTGCTCTCCAACTACTCGCGCAGGTTCAACCTGACGATGCTCGCGGTCTTCCTGGCCGCGAACCTGCTCCCGGCCCAGGCGCTGCTGGTCCCGCTGTTCCGGCTCTACACCTCCATCCCCCTGCCGTACTGGATCAGCGAGTCCGGCTCCCTCTACGACAGCCACATCGGCGTCGTCCTCATCCACACGGCCTTCCAGATCGGGTTCTGCACGTTCGTGCTGAGCAACTTCATGAAGGCCATGCCCGCCTCCCTGCTGGAGGCGGCCCGGGTGGACGGGGCGTCGGTCTTCCAGCAGTACTGGAGGGTGGTGCTCCCGCTGTGCCGCCCGAGCCTGGCGGCCCTGGCCACCCTTCTGGTCACCTGGATCTACAACGACTTCTTCTGGGCGCTGGCGCTGCTGTCCAGCGGGGACAAGCTACCCATCACGACCGCCCTACAGAACCTCCAGAGCGCCTTCTTCGTCGACTACAACCTGCTCTCGGCCGGGTCGATCATCGTCGCCCTGCCCACGCTCGTCGTGTTCTTCGCGCTGCAACGCCACTTCGTCGCCGGACTCACCCTGGGAGCCAGCAAAGGATGACGTACCGCACCCTCAGCCTCCGCGCGGCGGGGACCGCCCTGGTCCTCGCCGTGCCCGAGGCCGGACTCCCCCACGTCCTGCACTGGGGCGCCGACCTGCCCGACGGCGGGGGACTGGCCGCCGTCGCGGCGCCCTCCGCCGCGCACAACGACGTCGACGCGCCCCAGCGGCTGTCCCTGGTGCCCGTCCAGGGGGAGGGCTGGCGCGGCCACCCCGGGATCTCCGGGCACCACGAGGGCCGGGCCACCTTCCCGGACTGGACCGTGCGCGAGACTTCCGTGGAACCGCTGGAGGAGGCCGCCCCCGGCGTGGGCGGGGCCCTCACGGTCCTGGCCGAGGCCGACGGGATCGCACTGCGCTGCGAGCTGCGCATGGAGCCCTCCGGGCTGGTCCGCGCCCGCAACACGGTCACCAACACCGACGCCGCGCCGTGGACCCTGGACGCCCTGCGGGTCACCCTGCCCCTGCCCCGCGAGGCGGGCGAGGTCCTGGACCTGACCGGCCGCTGGTGCCGCGAGCGCTCCCCCCAGCGCCAGGAACTGGCGACGGGCACGCGGCTGCGCGCCTCGCGCCGCGGCCGGACCGGCCACGACGCCACGCTGGTCCTCGCCGCCGGGACCCCCGGGTTCGGGTTCCGCCACGGCGAGGTGTGGGGCGTGCACACCGCCTGGAGCGGCGACCACGTCCACCTGGCCGAACGCCTCCCCGAGGGCGCAGGGCAGGCCGACGCCGTGCTCGCGGGCGGCGAACTGCTCCACCCCGGCGAGGTCCGCCTCGACCGGGGCGACTCCTACTCCACCCCGTGGGTGTTCCTCTCCTGGTCCGACCGGGGACTGGACGGGATGTCCGCGCGGATCCACCGCTGGCTGCGCGCCCGGCCCGGCCACCCCCGCACCCCGCGCCCGGTGGTGCTCAACACCTGGGAGGCCGTCTACTTCGACCACGACCTCACCACCCTCGAACGGCTCGCCGACACCGCCGCGCGGATCGGCGTGGAGCGGTTCGTGCTGGACGACGGCTGGTTCCGGGGCCGCCGCGACGACACCGCGGGGCTCGGCGACTGGACCGTGGACACCGGAGTGTGGCCCGAGGGCCTGCACCCGCTCTTCGACCACGTGCGCTCCCTGGGCATGCAGGTCGGGCTGTGGGTGGAGCCGGAGATGGTCAACCCCGACTCCGACCTGGCCCGCGCCCACCCCGAGTGGTTCCTGACCGCCGAGGGGCGCCCGGCCCCGCCCAGCCGCCACCAGCAGCTCCTGGACCTGTCCCGCCCCGAGGCCTTCCAGCACGTGTTCGAGCACCTGGACGCGCTGGTCGCCGAGTACCGGCCCGACTACCTCAAGTGGGACCACAACCGCGACCTCCTCGAACCCGTGCACGCCCCCACCGGCGCCGCCGGGACGCACCGCCAGACCCTGGCCGTCTACGCGCTGCTCGACCGGCTGCGCGCGAGACACCCCGGCCTGGAGATCGAGTCGTGCTCCTCCGGCGGGGGCCGCGTGGACCTGGGGATCCTGGAGCGCACCGACCGCGTGTGGGCCTCCGACACCAACGACCCCCTGGAACGGCTGGCCATCCAGCGCTGGACCTCACTGCTGCTGCCGCCCGAGCTGGTCGGCAGCCACGTCGGCGGGCGCACCGCGCACACCACCGGCCGCGACGCCGACCTGTCCTTCCGCTGCCTGACCAGCCTGCTGGCCCACGCCGGGATCGAGTGGGACGTCACCCGCTGCACCGACGACGAGCTGACCGCGCTGACCTCGTGGATCGCGCTGTACAAGGAGCTGCGCCCGCTGCTGCACTCGGGCGAGGCCGTGCACGCCGACGCGCCCGACCCCGCCGAACAGCTCGACGGCGTGGTCGCCCCGGACGGGAGCGAGGCGGTGTTCCGCTACGCCCGGCTGACCACCTCCGTCCGCGCCCTGCCGGGACGGGTCCGGCTGCCCGGCCTGCGCGAGGACCGCGTCTACCGCCTGACGTGGCGGCCGGAGGCGGGCCAGCCCTCGACCACGCAGCGCGTGCTCCCGGAGTGGTTCGCCAGCGGCGGGGCCACCGTGTCGGGGGCGGTGCTCACCCGCTCGGGCGTGCAACTGCCCAACCTCAACCCGTCCCAAGCCCTGCTCCTGCACCTGAGGGAGGCCTGACGTGCCCGCCATCCGCAAGCCCGCCTACCTGGAGGACTTCGCGCCCTCCAAGGGGACCCTCGCGCCCCGCGCCCGCTTCTCCTCCGACGCTCCGTCCCTGGACCTCAACGGCACGTGGCGGTTCCGGCTGCTCGACCGCGCGCGGGCCGACACCGACGGGTTCGAGGAGCCCGGCCACGACGACTCCGGCTGGGCCGAGCTGCCGGTGCCCGCCCACTGGCAGATGCACGGTCACGGCGCCCCCGCCTACACCAACATCTCCTACCCCTTCCCGATCGACCCCCCGTACGTGCCCGACGACAACCCGACCGGCGACCACCGGCGCGTCTTCGACCTGCCGCCGGAGTGGCCCGAGGGGGCGGCGGTCCTGCGCTTCGACGGGGTCGACTCCTGCTTCCGGGCGTGGCTGAACGGCACCGAGCTGGGCTTCTCCACTGGGAGCCGCCTGGCCGCCGAGTTCGAGGTCGGCCACCTGCTGCGCCCGGGGCGCAACACCCTGGCGGTCCGCGTCCACCAGTGGTCGGCGGCCAGCTACCTGGAGGACCAGGACATGTGGTGGCTGTCGGGGATCTTCCGCGACGTCACCCTCCTCGCCCGGCCCGTCGACGGGGTCGGCGACCTCGCGGTGAGCGCCGCCTACGACCACACCGCGGGCACGGGGACCCTGCGCGTGGACGTGGCCGGGTCCGCCGACGCCCTGGTCAGCGTCCCCGAACTGGGGCTGGTGGACGCCGCCGCCGGTGTGGACCACGAGGTCGGCGCGGTCGAGCCGTGGTCGGCCGAGGCGCCCCGCCTGTACGACCTGGAGGTGCGCACACCGGGGGAGCGGGTCCGGGCGCGGACGGGCTTCCGGACCGTGGAGGTCTCCGGCGGACTCCTGCGGGTCAACGGCCGCCCGCTGCTGCTGCGGGGCGTGAACCGCCACGAGTGGCACCCCGACCACGGCCGCGCCGTGCCCCGGGAGACCATGCGCGAGGACGTGCTGCTGATGAAGCGGCACAACGTCAACGCCGTGCGCACCAGCCACTACCCGCCCCACCCCGACTTCCTCGACCTGTGCGACGAGCTGGGCCTGTGGGTCGTGGACGAGTGCGACCTGGAGACCCACGGGTTCGAGGAGGTCGGCTGGCGCGGCAACCCCTCCGACGACCCGCGCTGGCGCGAGGCCTACCTGGACCGGATGCGCCGCACCGTCGCGCGCGACCGCAACCACCCCAGCGTCATCCTGTGGTCCCTGGGCAACGAGGCCGGGACCGGGGAGAACCTGCGGGCCATGGCGGAGTGGACCCGCGGACACGACCCCTCCCGGCCGGTCCACTACGAGGGGGACCGCGACAGCGCGTACGTGGACGTGTACTCGCGCATGTACGCGCCGCACGACGAGGTGGACGCCATCGGCCGCCGCGAGGAGGCGCCGACCGCCGACCCGGCCGCCGACGCACACCGGCGCGGACTGCCGTTCATCCTGTGCGAGTACGGGCACGCCATGGGCACCGGACCCGGCGGACTGGAGGAGTACCAGCGGCTCTTCGAGGGGCACGAGCGCTGCCAGGGCGGGTTCGTCTGGGAGTGGATCGACCACGGGGTCCGCCGCCGCGAGCCGGACGGCACCGCGTGGTTCGCCTACGGGGGCGACTTCGGCGAGGCGCTGCACGACGGCAACTTCGTCGCTGACGGCCTGCTGCTGCCCGACCGCACGCCCAGCCCCGGGCTGGAGGCCTACGCCAAGACCGTCGAGCCGGTCCGCGTGGTCCCCGACCCGGCCGCCGGGACCGTCCGCGTCACCAACACCTGGGACTTCCGGGACACCGCGGGCCTGGTCTTCGCCTGGCGGGTCGAGGGGGAGGGAACCCTGCTGGGGGAGGGGGTCCTGGACGTGCCGGTGCTCGCGGCCGGGGAGAGCGCCGAGGCGGCGCTGCCCGCGCTGCCCGAGCCGTCCGGGGAGACCTGGCTGACCGTGTCCGTCCGGCTGGCCGGGGACCAGCCCTGGGCCCCGGCCGGGCACGAGCTGGCCTGGGGCCAGGCCGAGGTGGGCGCTTCCGGGGCACGGGGTGCGGAAGCGCCGGACACGTCGGAGGGGTCGGAGGGGCCGGGTGCGCCGGGGGAGTCGGGCGCCCGGACGGGGACGGAGGGGAGCGCCGTGCTTCCGGCGTCCGCTGCCGGGGACGGTTCCGCCGCGCCCGCGCCGTCCGTCGCGGAGGACGGCACCGTGCGGATCGGCCCCGGCCTGCTGGACGCGGGGACCGGCGCGCTACTCCGCGTCGGCGGCCTGTCCGTGGACGCGCCGGTCGTGGACCTGTGGCGTGCCCCGACCGACAACGACGTGGCCCGGCACGGGGACTCCGTGGCCGTCCCGTGGCGCGCGGCGGGACTGCACCGGCTCACCGAACGCCTGCTGTCCACCGGCTGGGAGGACGGTGAGTTCGTCGTCCGGACGCGGCTGGCCCCGGCGGCCCAGGAGTTCGGCATGCGCGCCGCCTACCGGTGGGGCACCGACGGGGAGCGCCTGCTCCTGACCGTGGAGGCCGAGGCGGAGGGGGAGTGGCCCTGTCCGCTGCCGCGCTTCGGCGTGCACGTCGGCCTGCCCTCCTCGCTGGGGGAGGCGGAGTGGTTCGGCCGCGGACCGGGGGAGGCCTACCGGGACGTGTCCCAGGCCGCGCGGGTCGGCCGCTTCTCCGGCACGGTCGACGGCCTCCAGACGCCCTGTCTGCGGCCCCAGGAGAACGGCAACCGCATGGACGCCAGGTGGCTCGTCCTGCGGGCGGCGGACGGGACGGGCCTGCGGGTGGAGGGCGACCCGGTGTTCGACTTCACCGCGCGCCGCTGGGACACGGCGGCGCTCGACGCGGCCGACCACCCGCACGAGCTGGTCCCCGGCGACCGGATCCACCTGCACCTGGACCAGGCGCACCAGGGCGTTGGCTCAGCCTCGTGCGGCCCCGGGGTGCTCCCCGCCCACCGCCTGGCCGCCGGGAGCCACCGGCTCCGGCTCGCCCTGGTCACGCTGGGCTGAGGTTCCGGACGGCGGTCGCCGCGCGGTGGCGAGCTGGATCAGCACCACCGCCGCGACCGCCGCCAGGGCGCCCGCCGCCTGTACGGGGGTGAGCTCCTCCCCGAGGACCAGGAAACCCAGGACCGTGGCGGTCAGCGGGCTGGCCAGGGACAGGAAGGACACGGTCACCGCGGGCAGGCGTTCCAGTCCCCGGAACCAGATCGCGTAGGCCAGCAGGGCGCCGACCACGCTCAGGTAGGCGAACCCGAGCACGTTCGGCGCGGTGACGCGGTCGGGCAGGCCCTCCACCAGCAGGGCCGCGGGGGCCAGGAGGAGCCCGCCCGCGGCCAGCTGCCAGCCGGTCATGGCCAGGACGCCCACGCCCGGCGGGCGCCCCCACCGCTTGGTGAGCACGACCCCGGTGGCCATGGAGGCCGCGGCGGCCAGCCCGGCCAGCACCCCGACCGGGTTCAGCGCGGTTTCCGGGCCCAGGACGAGCAGGGCCACGCCCGTCGCGCCGAGCAGGGTGGCCACGACGTGGACCGGTCGGATCCGGTCGCCGAGCAGCAGCGCGGCCAGGACCAGCACCAGCAGCGGCTGCACCGACGTCACCAGGGCCGCCACGCCGCCGGGCAGCAGGTAGGCGGTGACGAAGAGCAGGTGGAGGAACACGCCGATGTTGAGCGTGCCCAGGACCGCGGCGCGCCACCACCACGCGCCCGAGGGCAGGGTCCGCGTCACGGCCAGCAGCACCAGCCCGGCGGGCAGGGCGCGCACGGCGGAGGCGAGCAGGGGGCGGTCGGGCGGCAGGAGTTCGGTGGTGACCAGGTAGGTGCTGCCCCACACGGCCGGAGCCAGGGCCGTGACCAGGGAGTCCAGGGCGAGGCGTCCGCGGCTCACACCAGTGCCCTTCCGTGGCGTTCGCCGAACACGACGTGCTCGCGTGACCGGCGTCCGGGGTGGGCCCTGCTCTCGGCCGGGTAGCCGACGGAGAGCAGGAGGGCGACGGCGAGGTCGTCCCGGTGGTCGGCGCCGATGACCTTCCTGACCTCGGCCTCGTCCCAGCCGTTCATGGGGGAGGTGCCCAGTCCCGCGTCGGCGGCGGCGAGCATCACGTAGGTCGCGGCGATCACGGCGTCCTTGACCGCGTACTCGCGGAGCAGCCCGCGCGCGGCCAGGTCGCCCTGGAAGTCGGCCCCGACGGTGGCGGTCATGCGGGCGAAGTCGTCGTTCCACGCCCCGTTGCGCGTGGCCGTCCCGCAGATGTCGTCCAGGGCCCCGCGCCAGGACTCGTTCTCGGCGACGAAGACCAGGGTGACGGGGGCCTCGCGGACCTGGCGCTGGCCGTTCGCGGCACGGGCGAGGGCCTCCCGGTTGTCGGGGTCGCGGACCGCGACCACCGAGCGGGACTGGAAGTTCCAGCTGGAGGGGGTCTCCACGGCCATGTCCAGGAGCTCGTCGAGCAGCGGTCCGGGGAGGGGGTCGGGAAGGAAGCGGCGGACACTGCGCCGGGAGCGGATGATCTCGGCGACGGGGAGGTTCCTGCTCATCGGAGCAAACCTTTCGATATCGAACATTTCGATGTCGAAAGGTTAGGGCGGGGTGCTCCGGTCCGTCAAGACCGCGCCGCTATGATCGCCGGATGAACGACGCCCTCGACGTTTTCCTCAGCCAGTGGGCCCGTGAGCGCCCGGACGTGGACGCGGCTCCGATGGGGGTCATCGGGCGGATCAAGCGGGCCAACCGGCTGCTGTCGCGGGGCGTTGAGGACTTCTTCGCGGAGGAGGGCCTGGAGGTCTGGGAGTTCGACGTGCTGGCCACGCTCCGTCGCTCGGGCGCGCCCCACCGCCTGGCCGCCAAGGAGCTGGTCGCCATGGCCATGGTCGGCTCCGCCGCCATGACCCACCGGGTGGACCGGCTGGTCGACCGGGGCCTGGTCACCCGGGGGATCGATCCCGACAACCGGCGCCGCGTTCTGGTGGAACTCACTCCCGAGGGGCTGGCCCTGGTGGACCGGGTCCTGGAGGGGCACGTCGCCAACGAACTGCGCCTGCTCGGCGGGCTCGACGCCGGGCAGCGCGAGCAGTTGGAGGGGCTGCTGCGCACGCTGCTGCTCTCCCTGGGGGACACCCTGCCGGAGGGGGGCGGAGGCTGACGGCCGGGAGCCACCGGCTCCGGCTCGCCCTGGTCACGCTGGGCTGAGGTTCCGGACGGCGGTCGCCGCGCGGTGGCGAGCCGGATCAACACCACCGCCGCGACCGCCGCCAGGGCGCCCGCCCTCCGCCCGGAACCGGGCGACCCGGTCCGCACGGGCGCGAGGGCCCTGTCCGGAGCCGGGAGACCGCGTTCGTGACCGGGAAACCGCGAAGGAGGGGTGGCCGCGGCCCCGGGGCGCTGCTGCGATGGAACCCCCACCACGAAAGGGGTTCCGCCCATGGCAGAGCCGACCGGACCCGCCGCCTCCCCCGCCCGGGGAGCCCCCCGGATCGACCACAGGTCCCTACGCGCCGACCTGCGCCGCCTGATACCCGACACCGCCGCGGCCCTCGCCGTCACCCTCGCCCTCTTCGTCCTCCTCTACTCCCGCGTCGAAGCGGGCACCTCGCAGACCCTCGTGGTCATGCCCTTCCTCGCCGACGCGGGCGAGTACTGGCTGTACTGGCTCTGCCAGGCCTTCGGCTGGTCCGGCCTGCTCTGGGCCTGGATCACCGTCATGCTCGGCCTGCTCCGCTCGACCGCCCCCCTGCCAGGGTCGCCGGTCTCCCACGCCCGGATCGAACGCTGGCACCGGGTCACGAGCCTGACCACCATCGGGCTCATGTTCGCCCACGCCCTCGCGTTCTTCCTCGAACTCGTCCGGGACAACGAGTACGGACTGGGCTGGGGCGGGCGCCTGTCCTCCGCGTTCGTGGAGACCTTCGTGCCCGGCGGCTACTCCTCCGGGACCGGACAGGTCGCCATCCTGATCGGCCTGATCGCCCTCTACCTGGCGATCCCGCTCAGCCTCGCCTACTACGTGCGCTTCTGGACCGGGACGCGCCTGTGGCGGGCCCTGCACCGGTTCGTCATCGTCGTCTACGCGCTCAGCGTGTGGCACACCCTGCTCTACGGCACGAACGTGTGGTTCGACGGCTGGTTCCGCACCGCGGTGTGGGCGCTCCAGCTTCCTGTGGCCCTCCTGCTACTGGCCCGGCTGCTGGCGCCGCTGCGCGCGGACGAGCGCTTCGCCCCGGGCGACCTCGCCGGCGGGCGGCGGCTCAGGGCGCTCGCCCGCGCGGGGGCGCGCCTGGGCGTCGCGGCCACCGTCGTCGTCCTGCTCGCCGTGACCGTCACCGGCCGCGACGGGGGCAGGACTCCGGGGGCCGAGAGCGGGGAGATGCTCGTCGGCGCCGACGCCGTCTGGGGCGGGCTCGCCCTCCTGCTCACGGTGATCGGGGCGGTCGTCCTCGCGCTGCGCGGGCGCCCCACCCGGGAGTGAGGCGGGCGCACACGCGGGCGGGGAGGCACTGACCGGTGCCTCCCCGCCTGGATCGCGCGGACTCCCTACTTCCCCGGCTTGTCGTCCCGGGTCAGGGCGTCCTTGGCCTTCTCGCCCGCCTGCTTGAACTTCGAGGTGCTCTTCTCGGCCTTGCCCTCGGCCTGCCACTGCTGGTTGTCCGTGGCCTCGCCGAGCTTCTCCTTGGCCTTGCCCTTGAACTCGTCGGCCTTGTTCCTGGCCTGGTCGCCTGCGGACATGTGGAACTCCTCCTCGGTGTTCGCTCCTGTGGGCAGACCTGACCGCCGGACGGGGGCACGAACCGTGCTCACGATAAAAATTCCGACAAAAAGGGCAAAAGAGGGGCGTTGCCTAGGCTCCGGGGGCGATCGTGGCCACCGAGTCGAACGGGGCGTGTGTGTCCACCCGGTGGCTGATGCCCTCGCGCACCATCTCCTTGGCCACGTCCGCGGCCGGTCCCACCTCGCCGCCCTTGGCCAGCTCGGCGGTGATCGCGGCGGCGAAGGTGCAGCCCGCGCCGCTCACCCTGGCGTTCCCGATCTTCGGGGCGCTGAGGACGGTCGTCTCCTCGCCGTCGAAGTACACGTCCACCGCGTCCGTGCCCGGCAGCTCCACGCCGCCCTTGACGATGACGTGCCGCGGTCCCAGCTCGTGGATGCGGCGGGCGGCCTCGACCAGGTCGTCCACCGTCTCCAGCGCCTCCATCCCCGCGAGGGTGCGCGCCTCGAAGAGGTTGGGCGTGATCACGGTGGCCAGCGGCAGGATCTGCGCGGTGAGCGCCTTGTCGGTGTCCAGGGCGGCGCCCGGCTCCTGGCCCTTGCAGATCAGCACGGGGTCCAGGACCACGTGTCGCCACGGCTGGCGCCGGAGCCCCTCGGCGACCACGTCGATGGTGTCTGGGGTGCCGAGCATCCCGATCTTGACCACGTCCAGGTCGTGGCAGGAGGTCGCCGCCTCGATCTGGTCGGCGATGACCTCGGGGGCCACGGGGACGAAGCGGTGGCCCCAGCCGTTCTTCGGGTCGAAGGACACGATGCAGGTGATCGTCCCCATGCCGTAGACGCCCAGCTCCTGGAAGGCCTTGAGGTCGGCCTGGATACCGGCGCCGCCGGTGGCCTCCGACCCTGCGATCACGTACGCGCGGTTGGTCATCGGGAAACCCCCTCGTTTCGGTGTGCTGTCGCGGAGCCCGCGGTCCCCACCTGCCCGCGAACCCCCGAACAATTGCACCACAGCGGACAGACCGGACGTTCCCCCAGCTCGCGGCGGCCGCTCCGCGACGCTCGGGCCGCGTCGTAGGGAGCGGGCACACTGGGGCGTGTCGGAGTCGGGCTCCGCCCCGCCCGGCTGACGGCGGTGAGCGCGGACGGGCCGCCGATCGTCTCGGCCCGCGACCGGATCTCCCGTGCGGCGCGGACCCTCCTGCCGCTCGACGACGAACGCCGCGCCGAGCTGACCGTGTGGCTGGAGTTCCTCCCGACCACGATGACCGACCCGGAGATGTCGCGCCCGCACAGGGACACCACCGCGGACCTGGTGGGCGTGTTCGCGCAGGCGATGGGCGAGGCGGTGCGCCGGGGCGAACTCCCGCCCGGCACGGACACGGCGGCCGAGGCCGCCGGGCTCGTCGCCCTCGTGGACGGCCTGACCGTGCACCACCTCGTCACCGGCGACGACACCGGCCGCCCACCTGGCCGACACCGGACCGTGGTGGGTGATGGGGCCGTGGGCGTCGGGTGTGCGCCCTGCTCCTGACCGTGTCGACGCTCTGGCTGTGCCGCTTCCGGGCGGGGCCGCTGGAGGTGTTGCGGAAGGCGGTGCTGGCGCGGGTGCCCGAACGCCGCTGACCACCCCGGCGCGGGGCCCTCCGGAGGGGGAGGGCCCCGCGTGCGGTGTCCACTGCGGCCCACCGGCACACCGGCCCGGCGCGTGGAGCTCCGGGCGAACGGCCGTCCGTGGACCCGGCGGTGTTCGGGGTGGGCCCGGTCAGATCTGGTAGACGGGGGTCTGGGGAGCGTCCCACCCCGTGGGGGTGCCCTTGGACTCGAAGAAGTCGCCGCCCTTGCGCAGGGAGTCGTCGGTGCCCCAGGCCTCGTCGCGCCCGACCTTGCGCAGGTGCGGGATGTGCTTGCGGCAGTGGATGTAGGCCTCCTCCACGTGCACCACGGTCCACAGCACCGCCTTCTGCCCCGGGACCTCGGGCTCGGGCAGGCCGCGGACGTGGCGCCGCAGCTCCACGTCCTCCAGCAGGGACGCGCGGCCGTTGACGTGCAGCCCGATGCGGTCGTGCGTGAAGTCCAGGAACATCAGGCCCACGTGCGGGTTCTCCAGGATGTTGCCCGAACTGGCGAAGACGCCGTTCCCCCGGAACTCGGGGTAGGTCAGGGTGTGCTCGTCGATCACGTGGACGAAGCCGGGCGGTCCCGCGCGGAAGCTGGAGTCGCACTCGCCGCGCCGGTCGGAGGTGGCGATGAACATCATCTCCTGGCGGGCGACGAACTCGCGCATGCGCGGGTTCAGGTGGTCGAGCATCTGGTCTCGGTAGAAGCGTTCGGCGCGTTCGCTCGTGCCGTTCAGCGCCTGGACGCGGTGCTCACCCTCGCTGCCGGGGACGTGCCGTGGGGAGGTCTCGCGCATCACTGCCTCTCGATGGACTGGTGGGGCTGGTGTGACTGGCCAGGGACGGAAGGGCCGCTGGTGTCGGGGAGAAGGGGTGTCGGGGAAGGGGCGCGGGCGCACCGCGCGGGGTGTCGGGGTGCCGGTCGGCGCGTCGGGGCGCTGCCCGGCGTGTCGGGGCGTCGGTCAGCGCGCCGCGGCACGGCTCAGCGTGTCGGGGCGTCGGCCCGCCGGTAGGGGGAGGACGCGTCGGCGGAGGGGTCGGGCGCGGGGGACGCGGGGCGCTCTCCGGCCGTGGACGCGGCGGTTCCGTCGTGCCGGGCCGTCCCGGATCCTCCGGACCGAGCCTCCCGGGTCCCGCCGGAGCGGGCGGCCTCGGCCTCGCGCGCGCCCGCGAGCATGTTGGCGGTGATCCACTCGTAGACCACGATCCAGGCCGAGCTCATGGAGGAGGACCAGGTCGGCGAGACCTCGCTGACCGCGCGCACCAGGGCGCGGCCCACGAAGGGGTAGTGCTCGGGCTTGATGTCCATGTCCCGCTTGTGCTGGGCGCCCAGCCGCCTCAGGTACCCGGCGACCTCCTCGGGATCGTCGAGGTAGCGGACGACCTCCAGCAGGGCGAAGGCCATGCGCTCCTTCTGCGTCTGCATGTTCGCGGGGAACATGTCACGGACGGCGGGCGCCATCTCGAACAGGTTCTGGTAGAAGCGGTCGGCCAGGCGGGTGGAGCCGGGCGGTAACGCGGAGCACGACTGCCGGACCGCCTCGATGACGGCGGGGGCTGGGAGCGGGACCTCTTCGATGGAACGGGGAGACAAGGAAGCCTCCAATCGGGTTGCGGAAAGGGCTGTGCCACGGGGCGCACGTACCACCGTGGTGACGGAGCGCAGTCATGCTGGAGGTGCGGGCACGCGTCTCCCGCCGGTTCTCCGGCCGGGGCGGACACGTGCGGGTCCGGTACGCGCGGAACCGAGTGATCGGGCGCACGCGCGCGGAGGGGCCTCAGCTCACCGCTGGACCGGCGGTCGCCCGGGGGACGGATGCGTCGGCCTGACGGCCGGTCCCGCCCTTCGGCTGCTCCCAGCCTCCGGCACTCCTGACGGGGCCGTGTGCGCGGGCTGGGACGAAGGGAACGGACGTAGCGCTCCTTCGGCAGTAGCGGGGGCGTCGGGAACCCTCATCGCTGCCTCGTCTTCTTCCGGATTCAGCGTCCATCCGAGGTTCGGATGGCTGTGAATGCCACGTGAGGGGTAAACAACGGTCGTTTCAACGCCTGCTACCCCCTTTGCTGTGTCTGTTGTGGCAATGTAACAGAAATGTCGACGTTTGAGGATATTACCCTCTGGTAGCGCATGAGTCCACAGTGCTACCTCAGTTCTCTGCCATAACTTTCTTCCTTCGTGTAACAGACGACCTCCGTGCGCCGTCCGGACGGAGCGCGTCAACCGATCGGTTGACGCCGCGATCCACCGATCCCGTGGCCGTGCGGGCGATGTCCGGCACGCCCTCGCCGGGCGATGCTCGGGGCATGCCGATCATCGACGTCAGGAACCTGCACAAGCGCTACGGGGAGAAGGTCGTCGTCGACGACGTGTCCTTCTCCGTCGAGGAGGGCGAGATCTTCGGGATCCTCGGCTCCAACGGGGCCGGCAAGACCACCACGGTCGAGTGCGTCGCGGGGATGCGCCCCACCGACTCCGGGTCGATCACCGTGCTCGGCCGGGACCCGAGGCGGGAGCGGGACGAGGTCCGCCAGCGCCTCGGCGTGCAGCTCCAGGAGGCGCGGCTGCCCGACCGGCTGAGGGTCGGGGAGGCCCTCGACCTCTACGCCTCGTTCTACCGCTCCCCGGCCGACACCGGGGAGCTCATGGAGAGGCTGGGGATCGCCGACAAGCGCGACACCCAGTACCGCAGGCTGTCCGGGGGACAGAAACAGCGGGTGTCCATCGCCCTGGCCCTCGTGGGCCGCCCCGCGGTGACCATCCTCGACGAGCTGACCACGGGCCTGGACCCGCAGGCGCGGCGGGACACCTGGGGCCTCGTCGAGGACGTGCGCGACTCCGGCGTCACGGTCGTGCTCGTCACGCACTTCATGGACGAGGCCGAGCGCCTCTGCGACCGGCTCGCGCTGATCGACTCGGGCCGCATCGCCGCCCTGGACACCCCGTCCGGGCTCGTCACGCGGGCCAGCCCGGAACAGCAGGTGACCTTCCGCGCGCCCCCGGAGTTCGACGAGCAGATCCTCGCCGCGCGGCCCGAGGTGGTCTCCGCGCACCGCAGGGGAACCCAGGTCCGGGTGGCCGGGCAGGGCAACCTGCTCCACGCCGTGACCTCCGTCCTGGCCCGCGAGCACGTCGTCGCCGAGGACCTGCGCGTCGAGCGCTCCAGCCTGGACGACGCGTTCGTCGCCCTGACCGGACGGGCCCTCGAATCATGAGCACCGACACCAGAAGGGGAACCCCCGTGCCCACCCTGTTGCGCGTCACCGTGACCGAGGCCCGGCTGCTGACGCGCGAGCCCGTGGCGGTCAGCGTCGGGATCCTGCTGCCCACCGTGCTCCTGCTGGGGCTCGGCGCGCTGCCGACGCTGCGGGAACCCGCCCCGGAGTTCGGCGGCCTGCGCTTCGTCGACACCTGGGCTCCCATGGCCCTGATCCTCGGCATGGGGATCCTGTGCGTCCAGCACCTGCCCTCCGTCCTGGCCGCCTACAGGGAGAAGGGCGTGCTGCGCCGGATGTCGACCACGCCGATGCACCCCGGGACGCTCCTGACCGCGCAGATCATCGTGGTGTTCGCGGCGGCGGCCGTCTCCGCCGTGCTTCTGGTGCTGTCCTCCTGGCTGGTCCTGGACGTCGAACCGCCGAGCCAGCCGCTGCTGTTCACCGCCACGTTCGTCGTCGGAGCCGCCTCGCTCATCGCGCTGGGGGTCCTCATCGCCGCCGTGGCGCCCAGCGCGAACGCGGCCAACGGCCTGTCGATGGTCCTGTACATGCTGGTGCTGCTCGTGGGCGGGGTCTTCCTGCCGTCGCACGTCATGCCCGGCTTCCTGGCGCGCATGGGTGAGTTCACGCCCCCCGGCGCGCAGCTCCTGCTGGAGAGCTGGTCGGGTAGCGCCGGGGACGCGGGGCTCCCACAGCTCGTCCAGCTGGCGATAATGGCGGGGGTCGCCGTGGCGGCCGCCGCGCTGGCGGCCAGACTGTTCCGATGGGAGTGAGCGGCGGATGAGCCGACGGAGCACCGTGACGGACGGGGAGGACGCCGTCCGGGACTGGGACCGGTGGTGGGACGGGTTCGTCGCCGTCGTCCCCTGGGCCCTGCTGCTGCCCTCGGCGGCGCTGGTCCTGTCCCAGCCGGTGTCGGACTGGACCGAGCACGCGGTCACCGTCGGACTGACCGCGCTCGCCGCCGCCTGGGTGCTCCTCGGGCACGCGCCGCCGTGGCGGGACGGCCGTCCGCTGCTCTCCGGGATCCACTTCGCGGTGCTCCTCGCGCTGGCCTGGGCGCTGATGGCGCGCGACATCCTGTTCCTGATGTTCGGGATCGCGCTGTTCTTCCGCGCCATGGTGCTGCCCCGGCAGCTGACCTTCGTCGGGATCGCGGCCACCGCGATCGCGCTGTACACCAACACCATGGGGTTCCCCGGGACGAACGCGGAGCTGCCGTTCCTGGAGCACCTGTTCATCTACGTCGGCGTGATCACCATCCAGACCGTGGCCGTCGGCGGAGGACTCGTGATGGCGTCCAAGACCGCCGAGCAGCACCGGGAGCGCCGGGTGACGGTGGCCAGGCTGGAGGCGGCCCTGGAGGAGAACGCCGGGCTGCACGCGCAGCTGCTCACCCAGGCCCGGGAGGCCGGGGTGCTGGACGAGCGCCAGCGGATGGCGCGCGAGATCCACGACACCCTGGCCCAGGGGCTCGCCGGGATCGTGACGCAGATCCAGGCGGCGCAGCGGGTGTGGGAGGACCCCGGGGCGGCGCGTCCGCACGCGGACCGGGCGCTCAGCCTGGCTCGGGAGAGCCTGACCGAGGCGCGGCGTTCCGTGCAGGCGCTGCGCCCCGGGCAGCTGGCGGAGAGCCAGCTGCCCGAGGCCCTCGGCGAGCTCACCCGCCGCTGGGCGGAGGAGCACGGCGTCCGTCCCGTCCTCGACGTCACCGGCGAACGCGTCGCCCTGAGCCCGGCGATCGAGGTGGTCCTCTTCCGGGTGGCCCAGGAGGCGCTCACCAACGTCGCCAGGCACGCCGACGCCTCGCGCGTGGGCGTGACCCTGTCCTACGCCGACGACGTCGTCCTGCTCGACGTGCGCGACGATGGCAGGGGCATCACGGGAGACAACCAGCACGGGTTCGGGCTCAGGAGCATGCGCCAGCGCGTCCGCGGGATCGGAGGAACGGTGGAGATCGAGAGCGGTGAGGGGGAGGGCACCGCCGTCAGCGCCACGGTGCCCGCGCTCCCGGTGGAGGCGGCGTGATCCGGGTCCTGATCGCCGACGACCACCCCGTCGTGCGCGACGGCCTGCGCGGCGCGTTCATCGCGCAGGACGACATCGAGGTGGTCGGCGAGGCCGCCAACGGCCGTGAGGCGGTCGAACTGGTCGGGAGGCTCGCCGTCGACGTGGTGCTGATGGACCTGCGCATGCCGGTCCTCTCCGGCGTCGAGGCGATCGCCGCCCTGTCCCGCGAGTGGCCGGACGTGCGCGTCCTCGTCCTCACCACCTTCGACAGCGAGAGCGACGTGTTCCCGGCGATCGAGGCCGGAGCCACCGGCTACCTGCTCAAGGACGCCTCTCCCGACGAACTCCTGCGCGGGGTGCGCGCGGTGCACCGGGGGGACTCCGTCCTGGCGCCGACCGCGGTGAGGCACCTGATGGGGCAGGTCCGCAGACCCGCCGGCCAGAGTCTGAGCGACCGTGAGCTGGAGGTGCTGGGGCTCGTCGCCGACGGCGCGTCCAACCGGGCCGCGGCGGCGCGGCTGTTCATCAGCGAGGCGAGCATCAAGACCCACCTCCAGCACGTGTACAACAAGCTCGGCGTGCGCGACCGGGCCGCGGCGGTCGCCGAGGCCTACCGCCGGGGTCTTCTCGGGTAGACGGTGTGGCGTGGGCCACATCCGGAAGGGTGAACCGGGGTGGAGGCCGGGCGCTACGTACTCCTCGACAGCGAGTTCCGAGTCCGAGGAGACACCATGGCAGCCGCGCCCGACACGGGAGTCCGGGCACCCCGACGTGACGACCCCTCCCTGTTCACGGTCACCGCCGTCGAACTGGCCCGGATGCGGCGCGGGTTCCCGCTCTGGTTCACGCTCGGGCTCCCGTGCGTGCTGGTGCTCCCCCTGGGCCTGATCTCGTTCACCTCTCCCGAGGGACAGGCCGGACAGGTGTGGAGCGTCTGGTCCGGGGTCGTCGCGGTGTTCTGGGGCGTCTCGCTGCCGATGGTCAGCGCGCTGTACGCGTCGACGGCCGCGCGTCAGGACGAGGGCGCTCGGGCGGTGCTCTACGGTTACGCCGTTCCCCGGCACCGCTTCCTCCTCGGACGGTTCGCGGCACTGGCCGTTCTCGGCTTCTGCCAGGCCGTCCTGCTCGTGGCGCTGTTCGCACCGCTGGGGGCGGTGATGGAGGGGCCGCACGTCATCGGCGCGACCGCGCTGTCGGTCCTGCTGCCCTGGGCGGCGTCCCTGGGCTCGTTGGCGTTGTGCCTGCTGGTCGCCGAGGAGTGGGGGTTCGCGCCCACCGTCTGCCTGGGTGTCCTGGGGTCGATGTTCGGTGCCCTGCTCTCCGACAAGGACGTGTGGTGGGTCGTTCCGCTGGGCTGGCCCATGACCGTGGTCGTGCCCCTCGTCGACGTCCACGCCAGCGGGGTCCCGCTGCCGGAAGGACACCCGCTCACCGACGCCGGGAACGTCCCGGTCGTCGTCGCCATGGCCCTGGGGCTCGCGGCCGTGCTGCTCGCCGTCGGCGCCCGCCGCGTCAACAGGAAGGAGCTGTAGTGGCCACCGCCGTCCGCGTCAGCGGCCTCACCAAACGCCTGGGGAGTCACCAGGCCCTCGCCGGAGCCGACCTGACGGCGGAGGCCGGTCAGGTCTACGGCCTCCTTGGCCCCAACGGAGCGGGCAAGACGACCCTGCTCAAGGTCCTCACCGGCCTGGCCCGTCCCGACTCCGGGTCCTTCGAGCTGTTCGGCTCTCCCTTCCGGCGCGGTGCCCTGCGCGAGGTCGGGGCGCTCGTCACCGAGCCGGGGCTGTGGGCCCGCTATGACGCGGTCGAGCACCTGCGCATGCACGCCCGGCTGCGCGGCGCCGACCCGGCGGGAATCCCCGGACTGTTGGAGACCGTCGGCATGGGCGAGTTCGCCGAACGCCGCGTGTCGACGTACTCGCTGGGGATGCGCTGGCGGCTGGGCATCGCCATCACGATGCTGGCCCGGCCGCGGCTGCTCGTGCTGGACGAGCCCACCAACGGCCTGGACCCGGTGGGCATGCGTGACGTGCGGACCCTGCTGCGCCGCCTCACGGGAGACGGAGTGACCATCCTGGTCTCCAGCCACAACCTCGACCAGATCGCGCACACCTGCGACCGGATCGGCGTCCTCGCCGGGGGACGCATGCGCTACGAGGGGACGCTGGACGGACTCGCGCGGGACGGTGACCTGGAGCAGGGCTTCTTCGCGCTGCTGGACCTTCTCTGAGGTGGGACGAGCGTGATGATTCTCCGCGGCGGGGCGCGAAGCGCCCCACCACCCCACCCGCGGCCCCCGGCG
>NZ_CBDRFA010000022.1:0-105285 GCF_965343085.1 Nocardiopsis synnemataformans
GCCTTCGTGGGGTTCAAGACATGGGTCGTGGGCGAGATCCTGCGCGCGGCCGACGTCAACACCTATCTGGCTAAGCAGGTCATCGCCGTGGTGACCAGCGGCACTCGACCGCCGAGTCCGGTCGAAGGCCAGATGATCTATGAGACCGACACCGCTAGCTTCGTGGCCTACACCGGAAGCCACTGGGAAGTTTTCTCGTACCACGGCGACGAGCAGACCTACACGCCCGAGTGGACCGCGGCCACCACCAACCCCAGCATCGGAAACGGCACTTTGGACGGCCGGTATCGCCGTCTGCCCGGCCGTATGGTGAGCCTGCGCATCCAGGTGATCATGGGCTCCACCACGAACTTCGGTGACGGCATCTACGAACTCGGCCTCCCCCCGGGGCTGCCCGCGGAGGCCGGACACCGGTGGTTGGGCGTCACCCATCTTCAGACCGCAGCTCCCACCACGGACCTCTTCCAAGGCATCGCGCTCATCAGCGGCGACTCCAGTGGGGCCCGCATCAACCGCATCCGCTACTACAGCGGTGGCACGGGTGGTGAGCTCTTCAACTGGTCCAGCACGCATAACCACATCGGCGGAGACGGTGACCTGCTGACCGTCCAGCTGCTCTACGAAACCGCCACTCTCGGCTCGACGGAATAGGAGACCCGTATGGCCCTGTACGTGTGCTCGCTCGACGTTTCTCTGGACCAGGAGATCCCCAACGACGAGGCCTATCACCTGCTGAGGTTCCCGCACGAGAACCCCAACTACGACCCGTGGGGGATGCACTCGGCCACCCAGCCGGACGGCTGTCAGGTCACCGCATGGGAGAGCGACGACCGGTCCGGCCTGATCTGGCCGACCGTCGCTGGGTGGGGCACGCTCACCGCGGAGATCCAGTGGGCGGGCGGCGACTACGGGGAGCTGCGCGATCGCTTCGTCCGTGATCCCCTCGGCACCCCCAACGAGACGAACTTGGAGGACAGGTGCCCGACCGGTGGCATGCAGTTCGTCCACAAGTGCCACCAGATTTTCGTGAACCCGTCCGTCCCGCTGGGCCTCCAGGTCAAACACAACGCCAGCAAGCCGGTCAAGGTCACCTACGCCCAGTTCAAGATCTCAGTCGAGACGGACGTGGCGAGCCCATGAGCACCCCGGGAACGGAGGACTACCGCCACTTGGAGGCGTTGATCGAGCTGCTGCGCGCGGACCTGCGCGGCGCCGTCGGAGAGATCAAGACCGCACTGGCCTCGCGTGTGGACATCGCCGTCTACCAGGCTGATCAGCGCCGCGTTGAACAGCAGATTGAGAGCGTCCGCCTGGAGGCCGCCCGCGAGGTTGCGGCCGAGCAGGCGCTGCGCACGCGGGAGGTTGCGGCCGAACAGGCCCTGCGCGCACGTGAGATCGCGGCTCTGGGCGAGGAACTGGAGGAGGTCAAGAAGCAGCGCGCGGACGACAAGACCCAGCGCGTGGAGGAGCACAAGGAGCGCCGGGCCGACCGGCGCGTGGTCATCGGCGCCTGCATCGGCGCGGCACTGTCCTTCCTGGCGACCCTGGCCATGCTTCTCGTCCAGCTCTTCATCGGCTGAGCATCACCGCGCAGCTCCATTCCCCTCTTCCAGCTACAGAAAGTCACCGTGGCCGCCCCAGTGGGCGGCCTTTCGTATGCCCGGAGGGCGCCATGAAGTTCGAGTCCCGATCCGCCGTGGGGCTGCCATCGGTATCCGGTGTCTCCACCAACATCACACCCCGCTCCGGCGGCACGACCATCCACTACGTCGGAGGCGCCGTCGGCATCCCGGCCTCCGCCCCACACTCCCGCTGCCGAGCGAAGATCCGCGAGATCCACCGCTTCCACACCCGCGGCCGCGGCTGGGCGTTCTTCGCCTACAGCCTCGCGGTGTGCCAGCACGGCATCGTGATGGAGGGCCGCGGCAAGGGCCGGCGCACCGCGGCCAATGGCACCAACCCGGGCAACCAGCGCTACTACGCGGTGCTGGGGCTCATCGGCGGAAGTGAGCGCCCCTCGGCCCAGATGATCCAGGGCATCAAGGACACCGTCGCCTACCTGCGCTCCAGCGGCGGCGCGGGCTCGCGGGTCAACGGCCACCGCGACCACCTGTCCACCAGCTGCCCCGGCGACCGCCTCTACCAGCTCGTCCGCGACGGCGCCTTCGGCTCCGGCGGTTCCGGCTCGCCCGTGACCCCGGGTCCCGAAGGGATGGACTCCGAGCGCTCCTTCTCCAGCCAGCAGAAGGCCATCAACGCCCTGGGCTACCGGCCGCGCCTGGCGGTGGACGGCATCTTCGGGCCGCTCACCGAGGACGGCGTGCAGTGGCTCCAGCGTCTGGTCGGCGTCGACGCCGACGGTCTGTGGGGCCCGCGCACAGAGGCGGCCTACCGGGCCTACCTCGACGGCGACCCTGAGCCCGCCGACCCGCGGCCGCGCCTGGCGGTGGACGGCGACTTCGGCCCTGCCACGACCGGCGCGCTCCAGGAAGCGACCGGTGCCGACATCGACGGCGACTTCGGGCCGCAGTCCAAGCGCAAGCTCCAGGAGCACCTCAACGACCACGGCGCTGGCCTGGAGGTCGACGGCGTGGTCGGGCCGCTCACCACCAAGGCGCTCCAGCGCCACCTCAACAAGGTCATCGGCGCCAAGCTCGCGGTCGACGGCGACTGGGGCCCGAAGACCACCCGTGCCCTTCAGAAGGCCCTGAACGCGGGGGAGTTCTGATGCAGGACCTCACCGGGCGCAGCGCCGACACCCGGCACCTGGCCGGCCTGTTCATCTACACCCACCTGCCCCCGCACCTGCGGGAGATCAGCATCCCCTGCCACGACCTGGCCGAGGCCATGATCCTCGCCAGCCCCGACGGGCCCGAGCTCACCGCGGGCCTGCGCAAGTTGCTGGAGGCCAAGGACTGCTTCGTCCGGGCCGCACTCTGACCAGGAGGTATGCCATGGTCACGTCCATCGTCCGCACCGTCGTCCCCTACGCTGTCGGGCTGATCGTCTCGCTCGCCGCGAGCATCGGCCTGGACCTGCCGGCCGAGGCGACCACCGAGGTCCTCACCGCGGTGACGACCTTCGTCGTCGGCACCGTCTACTACTGGGTGGCGCGCTTCTTCGAGGAGCACATCTCCCCGCGCGTCGGCGGCCTGATGCTGCTCTCCCGCCGGCGCCCCGAGTACACCAAGGCCGCCTGACGGCGGCGCCGTGTAGCCTCACTGACTGCCCGCACGGGCGGACGCAACGAGCCCCGCTTCCTTCGGGAGGCGGGGCTCGTTTGCCATGTCTCAGAGGGTGTTCGCATCACATGGCGTGGATTCGGAAGGTGTTGCGCACACGGGCAATCGGTTCCCGATCACGGCTGTAGAAGAGCTTGTTGGTGAGCAGAACCGCCCACCGGTCAAGGTGCGGGGCGACCCACATCGCGGTCCCGGTGAACCCGTAGTGCACCCACACATCGTCGGCCGCGGTGGTGCCGGGCGCCGGGTGCCAGAACAAGCCGCGAGCCGGTTCCAGATCACCGGTCTGCACGCGCAAGGACTCATTGATCCAGGCCTTGCCGAAGGTGGCTTCGGTGGCAGGACGGAGCATGTGGGTCAGGAATCGGGCCAGGTCCTCGGCCACTGAGAAGACCCCGGCGATCCCGCATACCCCGCCCAGCAGTCGGGCGGAGAAGTCGTGCGCGATTCCGCACAGGTGCGCCCTTGTCTCCTCGTCCAGCTCGGTCGGTGCGGTGCGGGCAACCAGGTCCGCGGGCAGCGGCCCGAAACGGGTCTCGCGCATCGCGAGGGGATCCCACACCCGGTCGTGGGCCAGGTCGTCCAGATCGGTGCTGGTAATCTCCTCGGCGAGGAACCCCAGGATGAGGGCGGCCCGGTCGGTGTAGTGCACACGCTCGCCTGGCTCGTGGTGCAGGCGCTCGTGGAGCACACCGCGGCGAATGGCGGCCGCGTCAGTGCCGTACAGGGCACGCAGCTGCGCCCGGGGCGGCACCCCAGCGGTGTGGGTGAGCAGCTGGCGCACGCTCACCCTCCCCAGCGGAGCATTGGCCAGCTCCGGCAGCAGGGCACCCAGCGGGTCCTCCAGGTGCAGGGCGCCGTCCTCCCACAGGGTGCCGATCACCGACCACACCGCCACGACCTTGGTGAGCGAGGCGATGTCGAAGATCGTGTTGGCCCGCATCGGCGTATGCGGGTCGGTGGGGTCGAGCAGGCCCACCTGCCCGCCGCCGCCGCCGTCGACGCCGTCGGCGCCGCCAACCAGCCACACCGCTCCGGGCATCACCTCCTGGGCCACGGCCTCGTGCAGCAGAGTGGTGATGCGGTCGCTAGCCACGTCGCGGTCCTTCCTGTTCAGGGTGGGTCGGGGCGAGCCTAGCGGCCTCATGCGATCTCCTTGGAGACCTCGCGCAGCGCGGCGGCGGTGGCCGAGAGCGGGAACTGGGCGGCGTTGCGCAGTCCGGCCTCGCGGGCCTGGTCGAGTGCCCGCTGGTCCGAGGCCAGCCAGGACAGGGTGGTGGCCAGGGTGCGGGCGCTCAGGTCGGGCACGCCCAGGGCGCTGTCCCTCAAGGCGTCGGTGAGGCCGGGTACCTGTCGGTAGAGCACCGGCAACCCACATGCCTGTGCCTCGACGGCGACCAGGCCGAACGCTTCCAGGCGGGCGGAGGGCACCACGAGCAGGTCGTGGTGGGCGAACTCCTGCCACAGCCGTGGGCGCTCCAACCATCCCAGGTAGTTCGCCTCCGCTTCGGTGGGCGGAGTGGGGGCGGCGACGCTGAGCCGCACCTCGGCGGCCGCGCACGCGGCCACCAGGTCCTGCACCCCCTTCTCCGGGGATAGGCGTCCGGCGTAGAGCAGCCGCAACGGCCCCCCGTCCCCGCGCGCCGGGCGTGGGGGCGGGGCGGCGAGCAGGGCGTCGGGCACGCCCCAGGGCACCTGCACGATCCGGCCGGTGCCCAGGTCCGGAACCCGGCGCACCAGCAGGTCGACCATCGCCGCGGTGGGCGCGATGATCCGTTGGGCGTAGTGGGCGAGGCGGACCATGACCGCGTGCTGAGTCAGGCTCTGGTCGGCGTAGAGCAGGTCGGTGCCGTGGATCAACGCCAGGGCTGGTGCCTGAGGGAAGGCATCGGCCAGCGCGGGGGAGGCCCCGAAGGCTAGGTGGTGCAGGTGCAGCACGTCGGGGGCGGGCGCCTGAACGAGGAGCTGTTCTGCCAGGTGGGCGCGGTAGGTGCTGAACGCGGGCTCGTGGACGGCCTTGCCGGTTCCGTCGAGCAGGGCCAGGTCGGTGCCGATGGGTTGGTCGGGGCCGAGCATCCACGCCCAGGACTCGGCATGGAGCGGCGCGCCGCGGCGGGTGTACAGGTCGTGGAAGAGTTCCACGGACCCGCCGGGCGCGGTCGCGGGCAGGTCGATGCCGGTCACGATCACGGGGTCAGCTCCTCGAACAGGCGAGAGGTGTCGATCCCGCGGGTGCTCCTGTACTTGCGGCCCAGGCGCTGGTAGGACACGGCCTGGCCGAGCGTGGAGTGGAAGGTGAGCTTGCCCAAGGGCATGCCGGGGTAGACGCGCACCGGGTGCACGACGCGGATCTCCAGGGTCCAGGCGATCGCATGCCCCTGGTGTCCCAGCGGCGCGGAGATGTGCACCCAGATGCCCAGAGCGCCGCTGTCCTGGGACCCGTAGAGGCGTTGGGCGTAGGTCTCCGAGGCGGTGTACTCCAGGGTGCGGCCCAGGTAGAGCACCCCCGGCTCCAACACCACACCCTCAGCGGGCAAGGGCACGGGGGTGTAGGCGGTGGGGTGGGCGGCGTCCAGCACGGGGGCGCACCGGCGCAGCTCCGCTCCCAGTCGCCAGTCGTAGGCGTTGGCCGAGACCTGCTCGCTCCGGTAGGGGTCGATATGGATGGTGCCGTTGGCGACAGCGGCGCGGATCGCCGGACCGGTGAGGATCACGAGGCCACCTGCCCGGGGGCGTGGCGCCACAGCTCCGAGGCGCGCGGGCCGACCGCGTTTTGGTATTTGCCCTGGTAGAGGTCGACGCTGCCCAGGGCGGCCTCGAACATGACCTGGCCGATCTGCATCCCGGCGTAGATCCGCAGGGGCTGGACCGGGCTGAGGTGCAACGTCCACTGCCCGAGGAACCCCAGGTCGCCGATGGGCGCGGTGATCTGGATGTGCAGCCCCAGACGGCCGACGCTGGAGCGCCCCTCCAGTAGGGGCACGTGCTGGGTGGAGCCGATGCGTTCCACGGTGTGGCCCAGGTACAAGGTGTCCGGGCGCAGCAGGTACCCGTCGGGTCCGATGGTGAGCTCGTGGGTGGGGTTGGGCTGATAGGCGTCCAGGACCGGTGTGGTGTACACGCGCAGCGTGTCCCCGAGGCGCACGTTGTAGCTGTTGGGGTTGACTTGGGCGGGCTCGAACGGGTCGATGGTGATCGCGCCCTCTGAGACCGCGGCGGTGATGGCAGGGCCGGTGAGGATCATCGCGCCTCTCCCGAGGGGGTGGTCATCTCACGGATGAGCAGGTCCCGCAGGCACACCCCGGTGGGGGTGGTGGAGCGGGCGTCGAGGTGGGTGGTCGCCAGGTAGGCGGTGGTGACCACTTGCGCCAGCGTGGGCGAGGCCACCGCGGGGACGACGGCGAGGGGGCCAACGTCGCCGATCAGCCGGTCCAGCGTGCCCGCAGTCAATGGCTCCGGCAGATGAGCCGACACCAGGTGGTTGTCGAACGGGTCGAGTTCGGCCAGGTCCCACTCGCTCAGGTGCGCACCGACCCGGGCGGGTCGCAACGCGGTCTCGTTCAGCAGCACCGGCAGACGGGTGCGGTGGTGGGCGTGGCGGGCGAGTCGCTCGGTGAGCTGGGTCCGGTGCGGCACAGCGTGCCGATAGGTGGCCGTGGTGGGGGCGATGGTGCGGCTGGTGGTGCGCACCGAGCGGATGTCGTCGAGCAGGCTGGTCAGCTCCAGCGGCAGCTCGGCCACGTCCGGTTCGGTGATGGGGAAGAGGCCGCGCAGGAACCGCCATCCTGTCGGTTCCAGACGTGCGGCGGCGAACCCGGCCCCGTGCTCGGCGCCCTTGACCACCACCGCCTGGCCGGCGCGGGTCGGGCCTATCAGCGCGCTGTGGCAGTGCCCGGCGAAGACCACCCCGCGCAACGCCGGCAGGCGCGCGGCCAGGCCCTGGTCGTGCTCGAACCCCGAATGAGAGAGCACCACCCACTCGGTGGCGTCCACACTTCGGATCAGGCGGTGGAGTGCTGGCGCCGGATCGATGAGCTGGTGGCCACGACGCTCTGCCGCTGGCACACACGACCACGCCGAGGCCGACATGATGCCGGTGACGGCGACTCTGCGCCCACCGATGCGGCGCAGCTGCACCGGCGCCCACACCGGTGTACCGGTGGAGGAGGTGATGTTGCAGCACACCACCAGCGGCGCCAACTCCCGGGACCGGTAGTGGCGGTAGCCGTGGTTGCCGGGGACCACCGCGTCGTACAGATGCCGCAGCAGCTGGGTCTCCAGGTTGCCGCCGCGGGCTCGGTAGTAGCCGGTGCCCTCGAACATATCTCCGGAGTCCACCACCAGGTGGGTGGAACGTTTGGCCCACAAGGTGTCGACAAGGGAGGCGGCGTTGTCCAGGTGTGAGTGCAGGTCGGTGGTGGCCACCACTCCGGCCAGGGTGCGGGTGCTCACGCCTGCTCCTGAACGATCTTGGCGCCCAGGCTGGTGAGCGCACCGACCAGGTCGGTGTGGCCCCGCTGGATCTGGCCGGTGTCGATGACGCGCGACTCGCCCGCCACGCCCAGCGCGGCGAGGACCAGCGCGGTGCCGGTACGGATGTCGGTGGCGTGTACCCGCCCCGGGCGCAGCCGTTGCGGGCCGGTGAGTTCGCACAGGGTGGACGTGAGCTCCTCGATGCGGGCCCCGAGTTGGGCGAGCTCCCCGAGCAGGTTGGTGTGCCTGCCCGGGTTGATGGCGTCGCCGAACCGGTGGGTGCCCTCCACTCCCAGCGAGGTCACCAGCAGGGCGGGCTCGAAGTCGGCGTCCAACCCGTCCGGGTCCAGGTCCGCGACCGCGCGCAAGGGCGAGGCGGCCCCGCGCTGGGAGGCGTCCAACCGCACCTGGTCCTGCCCGACCTCGGGGGCGAACCCCAGGGTGCACAGCGCGGCGAGGAACGGGCCCAGGTGACCGGGGTCGACGCCGACGATGGTGCCCGACCCGCCGGTGATGGCCAGCCCGCACACCAGGGTGGCTGCCTCGATCTTGTCGCCGGGCACCACCCACCGACCCGGGCGCAGGGACGGGGCGGGGTCCACAGTCAGTTCTGTGGCGCTCACCGTCACGTCCACTCCGCACGATCCCAGTGCTCGCACCACGCTCAGCGTCTCCGGGGACAGGTTGGGGGTACCCACGATCAGTGGGCGGCCCTCCACGAGCGCGCGCAGCACCGCGGCGATCGTGGCACCCCGCGAGCGGAAGGGCAGGTTGATCCGTGGCGGCGGCACCGCTCCCGGGGCGCGGGTGATGGTGTAGCCGTCGGCGTGTTCGGTGACGCGGTCACCGAACACCTCATACACCCGAAAGTGCAGGTCCATGCCCCGCGTGCCGATGGCGCACCCGCCCGGCCAGGGCAGGCGGGCCTGGCCGTGGGCGCCGAGCAGCGCCGGAACGAGGTAGTAGGAGGCGCGGATGCGCGCGGCCTCGTCTAGGGCGCCCGGTGGGCGTGTCCCGGGAGCGACCTGGATCGTGGTGCCGCTGGGACTGACGTCGAACCCCGCATGGTCGAGGAGGCCGATCATGGTGGCCACGTCATTCGACCCCGGCAGGTTGCGCAAGGTCACGTGCTGGCCGACGCAGGCCGCAGCCGCCAGTAGCGGAAGCGCGGCGTTCTTGGATCCTGACACTGAGACGGTGCCGGACAGGGGTATATCTCCGCTGATGAGTATGGTCATGAGAGTGTGCTCTTCTCCACATGAGGGGCGCTGGCCCAAGCGCGCTGGGAGAAGCAGATGCGCGCCAGGTCGGCCAACTCTTCGAAATCAGTTGAGGGGATGCAGAGGGCGTAGCCCGGAGGCGTGGCAGTAGGCGACGAACGGCACATGCCGCTCCTGCCCAGGGGCGTAGGTTGGGAAGGGCGGGGCAGCTGACGGGGCGGCAGCGTCCCGCCGGGGGAGCCACACCGAGGTCCCAGAAACGGGGTGGCTGGTTGGCCCACGCGCCCGGTTCCTGTCTCTTCCGCCGGACGGCCTCCAGCTCTTCCTTCGCGGCGATGAGCTCCAGCCGCGCCAACCCTTCGCGAGCGTCCGCGGCGGCGATCTGCCGGTCCACCATCCGGGCCGGGGCTACCTGCTCGCCATGGCGGGCGTACTGGGGAACGAGCGGAGTTCCGTCACTGGCTACCGAAGTCCTCACCAGGGGACTCCTACAGGCCCAGCCGGATGCGAGCGTCGATGATCGCCTGGCGCAGCTCGCCCAGGCCTTCGCCCTGAACCAGGGTTTCGCCCGGGTACTGGGCCCAGTAGCCGTGCTTGTGGTTCTGGTCCGGCTGCTGCCACCCCAAAACCCAGCCGGGGTAGTCGGCCTCCATGCGCTCCAGGGCGCGGAACTCGGCCTCCTTGTCGGCCGAGACCACGTGGTCCTCGGAGTCCCAGGGGCGACGCAGGAGGATGCGATACGGGTTGTCGGGGTCGGTGCGGATGTTCCATCCGGAGTCGGTCATGTCTGGTCCTGGTCGTTGTCGGATGTCTGCCGGGTAGCCTTCATGCACTCTCGGATGAGTGCCGCTCGCTCCTCCTGGCCCAGCCTCACGGCCGCGCTGTGGGCGCGCTCCAAGGCGGTTACGACCGCATCAGCGGGATCTCCGTACCGCGCCAGGTGCAGGCGCTGTCCTTGGTGAAGCGGCGGTGTCCTCCCAAGGTGCGCACTGACACCAGGCGCCCGAGCCGCTCCCAGCGGATGAGCGTCTTGGTGTCCACCTGGAGAATCGCGGCCGTCTCGCCCGGGGTGATCCTGGCGTCGGCGGCGTGTAGCAGAGCGGGGTCGTGTGGGAGAGGCATGGCTTCCTCGTGAGCGCGCCGATCGTGAGGCGGTCGTGTGCGAAGGGGTTAGCCCGGGCCCCGGCGAGTGGGGGCCGGGGCCCGGGGCGGGACCGCCGCTCTCTCTTCAGCGGCCCCGCGTACCCGGCGGCGTCCCGCCGGGGGAGCCACCCCGAGGTCCCAGAAACGGGGTGGCTGGTTGGCCCACGCGCCCGGCGGAAGAGACAGGAACCGGGCGCGCGGGGGCTAGGTGAGCTGGCGCTGGGTGTCCCACAGGACGTTCTGCGGGGAGTCCACCCAGACGGACTGCTTGCCGGGGGTGCGGTCCAGCGTCAGGCCGAACTGGTCGACGCCCGGCTCGCCGAGGGAGCGCCACCGGCGCAGGGCCTCGCGGGCCTCGTGCACCAGCAGGCGGCGACCGCCCTGCTCGATGCGGCCATCCGCGTGCAGGCGTGCCCACGACTCGCATCGAGAGGAGGACAGCCATACGTGTGGCTCGGTGGCACCGGGTGTGGCGCCGGTGCCGTGCGACCAGTGCGGCAGCAGCAGGGACAGCAGCAGGGACGTGTCGTCGGTGAGCCAGGGACCGCGAGGGTCTCCGGACACGACCTCGGTGTGCTCGGCCCGGGCCTCAGGACCCGGGGCGGGCTGACTCGGCCAGCGCTGCGCGCGCGACCACATGCAGCGCAGTGGCCCGACGAAGCGCCCCTCGGCGAGCCCCGAGCCATAGCGCTCCAGGACGGCGAGCACACCGTGGGGGGATCCCGGGCTCGGCGACCACGGGGTGACCACCAGGCCGCGCGGATGCACCTGGTCGAACCAGGCCCACGGCACGCTTGCCACGGCGCACGTGGAGAGCACCCGGCGAACGCGCGGGAGCTCGATGCGCTCGCCGTTGCCGAGGATCACACTGGGCACGTAGCCGGCGGCGTAGAGGGATCCGCGCGCGGTGTCGGCGAGCTGCTGGTCGATCTCGACGGAAGTGACTTGCTTGTCGCCGACCAGTTCGCTCAGCAGCGCGGCGCCGTATCCGGTGCCGGTCCCGACCTCCAGGACCGGAGACCTCGGCTCGATGCGCGCCGCGTGCATCATGCGGGCCATGGCGCTCGGCGCGGACGAGGAGGAGGTCGCCATGCCCGGACCTCCGGGGCGCCCGTCGTCCAGCTGGGTGATGAGCGTCTGGTCGGTGTAGGCCGCGTGCATCCAGGCCTGCGGGTCCTCGGCTCGGTCGATGCGCTCGCCGGACTCGGACCAGACGACGTCGGGCAGGAAGCGGTGCCTGGGAACCTTCGCGAACGAACGCGCGATGTGCTCGGGTACGCCGGTGGTGCGGACCGCCTCAGCCAGAGCCTGGGCGAGGGGGATGTGGTTCATGGTGGTGTTGTGCCCGGTCATACAGTCACTCCCCGGGGGACCAGGTGTGGGTTGTGCAAGCGCAGCATTTTCTCCAGCTGCGCGGCGGTGAATTCAACCTCGGAACGCCATGGGGCCTCCGGGTCATGAGCGGTGGCCAACCAGATCCCGCTCGGAAGGAGCGCGATGTGGTGGGTGTCCTGCCAGCGCTCGTGGAGGCGAGCGTGCACCAGGAGCGGCGGCTCCCAGCGGTAGCACTTCACGTCCACGTGGTCGCCGAGGTGTCCAGCGTCCTCGCTGCACACACGGCGCCGCCCGTTGCTGTCGAGGGTTGTCTCGTTGCAGGCGGGCAGCAGCATGGCTAGTTCGCCCCCAGGCGGCGCAGTCCGGCGAGCGTGGCTTCGAGCAGCTCGCGACTGGGCGCGTCGAGGCGACTCTGCTGGGGCGCGACAAGGGCCGGCGCCGAGGCCCGGCGGTGGTGCCTGACGGGCCGTCCCGGGGGCCGGGTGCGGTGTTGGACACGCGAGGAGCGGGAGACCAGCGTCCGCACGCGAGCGGCGCGGCGCGGTCGGCTCGGGCGGTGTCCGTGGACCTGCTCCGCGGCGCGGGCCTGGACCTCGCGCAACGCGGACGACTTCAGGTAGCGCGGCATGCGCATCCTCCTGGACGAGTGCCGGATGGGAGGTCCGGCGGGACATCGAGTACCCTCATCATGAATCCTGAATTTCCGATTTTCAAGAGGGCCCGGAAATCCCGCCCTGGAAATCCCCGAATGTCCCGTTCGGGCCCACAGGGTCTACGATCGGCAGCATCGACATGCCAGGAGATCCCATGACGACGAAGCGATACAGCCCGACCGTGCGCCGTCGGCGACTCAGCGAGGACCTGCGCCGCTACCGCTTGGCCGCGCGGATGACCCTGGACGACGCTGCGGCCGCCACCGAGATCTCGCGGACCACCATCAGCAACATCGAGTCAGGAGTGAAGAAGCGGCCGCAGCTTCCCGAGATCAAGGCCCTGCTCGACGCCTTCGGGGTACATGACGAGCGCGAGCGCGAGGAGGTCCTGAACCTCACCCGCCAGTCGCGTGAGCGTGGATGGTGGGCGCGCTACCGGGATGTCCTGAATGGCAAGTTCATCGGCTTCGAAGCCGAGGCGAGCGTGATCCACACCTGGGAGCCGCTGGTGCTGCCCGGCCTGCTCCAGATTCCTGAGTACGTCCAGCTGCTCGCTAAGGCAGCCCGTGTGGGGGACGAACGGGGAATCCAGCGCGCCATCGACGCGCGCATCGAACGCCAGCGCATCGTGAACAGCGACCCGCCCGAGATGTGGGCAGTGTTCAGCGAGGCGTCCCTGCTCGCGCTGTCGGAGCATCCTGATGTGCTGCACAAGCAGGTCGCCTACCTGCTGGAGGCGCTCCGAGCTCCGCTGACGACCCTCCAGATGACGCCAGCGAACCGGCTCACACCGGGAATGGGTGGGCCCTTCGTCCTCATGGATTTCCCTGATGCAGCCGATCCGTCGGTCGTCTACCTGGAGACTGACACCGACGGGCTGTATCTGGAAGAACCCGAAGAGGTGGCGCGGTATCGCCACACCTTCGGCCACCTGCGCATCGCGGCACTGACACCAGATGAGACCGTGGAGCGCCTCCAAGAAATGCTCACCTAGGAAGCACGATGAACTCGACTATCCCAAACGACCTGTTCCGCAAGTCCTCCTACAGCCAGCCCCAGGGGCAAAACTGCGTGGAGGTCGCCGACCTGCCCGCTGCTTCCGCGGTACGTGACACCCAGAACCGCGACCTCGGACACCTGCTGTTCGGCTCCGGCGACTGGGCGAGCGCCCTGGCTGTCGTGAAGAACACTGCGGTCTGACCAACCACAGCAGAGGGGCCCGGCGAGCATCTCGCCGGGCCCCTCTGTAACTCGATATCCCGAAGGGAGTCTACCCCCAGGTGGCGACATCGGGAAGATCAGCAACCATTCACCCCGAAAAACCCGCCTCCTCGCAGGTGATCGGGCATCATCGGGGCTACGTCCTCCTGAGTAGAAGTGAACCCTCCCATGGAACTCGCTGACCCCAACTGCCGAAGCTGTAAGGGCCACGGCCTCAACTTCCCTGACGACACACGAGCCTGCCCTGCCCACACCACACCTCAGTGGCGCGAGCACCTCGCGGACCTCGACCGGCGCGCCAAGACGGTCACCGCCAAGGCGTGGCCCTACGGGCCCAACGTCGACGTCCGGGCGCGCATCGACCTCCTCGACTGGGCCGAGCCCCTCGGTGTGAGGCGCTCCTCGAACCGATGCAACGCCCTGCACTGGCTCCGCACTGGCAGGTGTTCGAGCGCCGTCGGGTCCGAGTGCACGCCGTTCAGCTGGATGGACCACACAACCAGCTGGATGCTGGACAGCAAGCCCGCCCTCGTCCTCACCCAGCCCTACAGCACCGCCGACCGCCTGCGAGAGAGAATGGGTGGACTCCTGAGGGATGAGGGCCTGCGGATCGAGTTCGAACCCGGCTGGTACGGATACGGCACCATCGGCGCGTTCATCTGGCGGAAGGACGCCCACGAGAAGCTGTCCAGGAGGGCGTAGGCGAGCATGCGGAAGGCCCCTGACGAATGCCAAGCAGGGGCCTTCCAGGTGCCCTTGAGTTCGCGCAAGACACTACGAGAAGCGTATCGACATTCGGGCCGCCCGGGGGGCGAATCCGGATACCGTCACAGCGTTCCCTTGTCCTGAAAAGGCCACTTCTCAGGCGATCAACTCGAACAGGGCCGCGAGCCCGCGATCGAGGAACTCCTCCTGAGTCAGCAGGACCTCGCCCTCGTGCAGGCCGGCTCCGCGGACGACGAGATGCCCGTCGAGTCGACACACTGCCGATCCGGGCCCCGCGTAGAGCAAGGAGAGCAGGCGTGCGGTCATGTCACCTGGTGTGGCCACGGCACCTTCCTGTGGATCGCGTTGATTGCTTCCATTGTGCGGGTAGCCAACGACGCTCGCGGCCGCTCACCTCGCCGGAGGCAGCGGGATGGCTTCGACACTCGGAAGGTGGGCCGCCCCCTCCGCGAACACGGTGGACTCGGCCATTTCGGTAGCCACCACGGTGGGATTCACCTCGACAGTGGCATGCACGCGCACGCCCGGGTCACGCCGGTTCTCCCGAGGTCCGCTCGTGTGGATCACCTGAACTCCTGGCGCGCGCTCCTGGGCGGCCAGGAAGGCTTCAACCTCCTCGGGCTGGCCCATGATGCGGACCTGTACAACAGCCATGCTCTCTCCCTCTCGTTGCGGTGACCGCTCAAGCTGCGGCCAGCTCCTTCTCACGCAGTGCCTTCTTGGCCGCGGCCAGGATCCGGCGGCCGGTCCGCTCGGACACGAATCCGAGCTCCTTCACGGCCAACAGGGTGGCCACGTCCTCTCCGCTCGCCGTGGTCAGCCGGTCGTCCAGAGCGCCGGGTTCGGTCAGCCAGTCCATGACCGCGCGCTCTCGGTCAACGGTCAACGCCTTTGGGGCAGGGCGGTGGCCGCTATCTACGGAGGACCGCTTCGCGGTTCGCTGTCCGGTGGCCGCGCGGCCAACCTTCGGCGCGGCCACCGGCGTCATGGCCATCACCTCGGCAGCGGTCACCAGCTGGCCGCAGATGACCAGCCGGTCATCGGCCAGAGACGCGGTCAGCGCGGACAGCGTCACCAGGTCGCCGCAGATCGTGGGCCGGGTGCCCGCCACGGTGGCCACGGCCAGGTGCTCGGCCACCGCCTTCTCCGGGATGAGCTGGCCGCAGATGACCGGCCGGGGCTTCGGCATGGCCACGTCGGCCACGGCCACCCAGCGGCCGCAGATGACCGGCCGCGCGGCCAATGCCGCGGCGTCCTTGGCCGCGGCCAACTCGGCGGCCACCCTGGCCGCGGTCACGCGCTCCATGACTGCGGCCATCGGCACCGTCCGGCCACACAACACTGGCCGCGCGGCCAACCTCTCTCGCTCCTCGGCAGTGGCCAACTCGGCGGCCGTGCGGTCAGCGGTCACCCGAGCGGTGACCGCGGCCACTGGGATGCGGTGGCCGCCGCAGATGGTCATCGATGCCTCCGTGCTCTTGAGTGTCCGCAGTGTCCACATGGCCAGTTGGAATGCGCCCTCTGCGGCGAAGGGCACCCAGATGGCCACGGCGATGCCCTGCCAGCCGTAGGCCACGCCGTGGTAGACGTTCGCCCCAACGGTGGCCACCATCGCGCCGATCAGCACCGGCTTGGCCCAGGGGCTGGGGGCGACGCCGCGGTTGCGGGCCAGCGTCAGGGTGGAGATGGCCAGGACCACGGTGATGTCCACGGTCCCAGCGATCACCACCGCGGACCACGGGGGGTTGCCGGCCTTGAGGACGAAGTCGTAGATGTGTGTGAAGCTGACGGCCAGCAGTCCGGCGGCAATGCCGACGCTACCGAAGATCGGGGTGTAGTCCCCGCGCCCGCGGCGCGAGCGCACGGGGGATAGGGTTGTCACAGGTCCACTCCTGGTCTGGTCAGGTAGTCGGATCAGGCCCCAGGCCGGTGCGCGAACACCGACCCGGGGCCGTTTTCGTTTACTCGATCTCGCCGGCGAAGGTCACCGGCGGGTACAGCGGCGCGGAGTTCTCGTCGTAGAACTCGATCGTCCACTGGAGCTGGGTGTCCTCTTCCGAGGCCCAGCAGTCCTCCTCCCAGGCACCGGACTGTCCGGCCGCCAACTGGTCGGGCGGGTTGATGCTCTCGCCCAGCACCGGGGCCTCGGACTCCATCAGTGGGTCACCCACCGAGCACGAGCTCGTGATCGAGCCGGTGTGGATCGGGGCATCGGTGCCGTTGGTGATCTCCACGGTCCAGGCGATGTAGGGAAGGTCCCCTTCCTCGCCCGTCGTGGAGTTCCATCCGTCCTCGGCGATGCGGCGCTCGACGTCGACGATGCGGATGGTGAACCCGTCGCCGAAGTCGTGGGTCTCGTCCAGGGCGACAGTTGCGGGTTCGGCGACCCCGTCCGGGTTCTCCTCGTACTCCTGCATCTCCTCCATGCCCGGAGGCAGCTCGGACTCATCGGCCTGGGGGGCCGCGGCGTCAGTGGTATCGCCGTCGCCCGTGCAGCCAGCGAGGGCCAGGGCGAGGGCGAGAGGCAGCGACGCAAGGGGGAGTGCGCGCAGTTCCATGGGGGTTGTCCTTCCGAGTCGGATAAGGCGGGAGCCTAGGGCTCCGGAGGGTGGCCTGTCCGGACTTCGCGGGATGTTGCCGTATGTGGCCAAGCAGCTCCCCGGTCTCCCCCGGGGAAGGCGGGGAGACCGGGAGATTCCTGGGAGAAATCTGGGAGACAGAATCGGCTGACTTTCGCAGTCATCGGCTGTCATCCGCACCGAGATACTGCCATTTACCAGGGCATACGCCAAGGCTCCTGGTCAGAAATCATGCACTACTTCAACACCGAGGCCGAGGTGGAGGCGTTGGCGGGCGCGGTCAAGGGGTTGTAGGCGCGCCGGTGATGGCCCGGCCGCCCCGGAGACGGGGACGGCCGGGTGAAGTCGTCGCCTGACCGCTGTGGGTCAGAGCGTGCTCGAAGACCGTCCGCCCAGGTGTCGGGCCAGGAAGCGTTCGAGCGTGCGGTACAGCTCGATGTTGCTGTCCGGGTTGATGAACCAGTGGCCCTCGGCCTCGTTCAGCAGGTACTCGACCTCGGCGCCGCGGGCGCGAAGCGCGTCGACGATGCGGTCGGAGTTGCGCCGGTGGACGCGAACGTCGTTGGCGCCGTGGACCAGCAGCACCGGTGCGGTGATGTCGTAGACCCGGCTGATGGGTGAGCGGGCGAGCATGTCGGCCTCCTGGCGGGGGTCGTCGGGGTCACCGATGTAGCGCAGGTAGCTGTTCTCGACGGCGCGGCGGGCGAACGGGACGACCGACTGGACGAGGTCGACAAGGTCGGACATTCCGGTGTAGCTGACCGCGGCGGCGAACCGGTCCGGGGTGAACGCGGCCCCGACGAGGGCGGCGTAGCCGCCGTAGGAGCAGCCGTAGATCGCGACCCGGTCCGGGTCGGCGTAGCCCTGCTCGACCGCCCAGTCGAGGGCGTCGATCAGGTCGTCGTGCATGCGCCCGGCGAACTGGCCGATCGCGGCCTGGGTGTGGGCCTTGCCGTAACCGGTGGAGCCGCGGAAGTTGACCTGCAGCACCGCGTAGCCGCGGTTGGCCAGCAGCTGCACCTCTGGGTCGTAGCACCAGCTGTCGCGGTACCACGGTCCGCCGTGCACCAGCAGCACGGTCGGCAAGCCGCGCGGGGCGGCCCCGACCGGCAGGGTGAGGTGGCAGGGCAGGGCCAGGCCGTCGCGGGCGGTGACGGTGATCGGGGTGACCGGGGCGAGCTGGGCCGGGTCCAGGTGCGGGAAGGGCCGGAACAGGCGGCGCGCCTGCCCCGTGGCGTGGTCGTAGAACCAGGTGACGCCGGGATCGCGGTCGTGGGCGAAGTCCACCACCCAACGCTGCGCCGTGGTGTCGCAGGACACGTGGGCCAGGTCGCCGTCGGACAGCTCGGCCAGCCGCGGCAGCACCGTGGCGAAGTGCGGGTCGAGCGCGTGGATCTCCTGGCGGGCGCCGAGGTAGCGGGCGCCGAGCAGTTCCCCGGTGCTCGGGTGCAGGATCAGCGAGGAAGGGAAGCGTGGGTCGGCCTCGGGGCGGGGGGTGTCCAGGTCGAACACGGGGTGGCTGTCCACCTCGACCTGCTCACCGGTGTCCAGGTCGACCCGGACCAGGCGGGTGCGGTCCGACCCGCGCGACGAACCGATCCACAGTCCGTTCCCGTCCGGGGTGAGCGCAGTCGGCAGGACCCCGAAGAGGACATCGGTGCCAGGGAACCGCGCGATCGGGCGCCGCTCACCCGTGGCCCACTCCGACAGCACGTGGTCACCCCCCTCCTCCATGGTGAACACCAGCAACCGGTCCGGGGCGCGCAGCCAGGAGAGGATGTCGCCGGGGTTCTCCGCGGCCGTGGTCAGGCGGCCGGTCACCAGGTCGAGCTCGAACAGGTCGACCAGGTCGGGACGGCGCATGTTGAGCTGCACGAAAGCCGTACCCGGCCGGTCCGGTGGGAGTTGCGCAGCGATCAGCCGCACGCCCTCGAAGGGGGTCAGGTCGACGGCGGGCTCGTCGGGTCGGTTCGGGTCGGCGCGGTGCAGGTGCCAGTTCTCGTCGCCGTCGGTGTCCTGCTGGAACAGCAGGTAGCGGCCGTCGGTGGTCCAGAAGAAGGCGTCGATGTTGCGCCGGGTGTCAGAGGTGACGCGCCGGACACCTGGGGCGTCGGCACCGTGTACGTCGTCAGGGGTGGCCCAGTCCGAGTCCAGGTCACGGATGAACACGTTGAGCCGACCGCGCCACGGAGCGAGGTAGGCGACCTTCGTGCCGTCCGGGGACAGCAGGGCCCGACTACGGGTGGGTGAGCCGAAAAAATCTTCGACAGCGATCAACTTCGACGGAGCGGTCATGACGGATCCTCATGGTCGACGGGTGCGAACACCCCTGAGTCCACTCCCCGACGTCGCGTCACACGCAAGTCCACACGAAATGGTCTGGGTCACAGGGGCTCGTCGGCGAAGCGCTTCGGAGCCCGGTCATGCCCCGTCGGGGCGGGCCAACCGTTGCTGGACCCGGCGCAGAACGCGATGCTGCACGGGCCGGAGAGTCTGCTCGTTCAGTTCGTCCATCAGCGCTGAGGCCCGTGCGTCGAACGGGGACAGAACGGTCAGTCGCGCCAGCACCGGTTTGAGGTGCGCGACCAGCTCGTCGATCAGCGATGCGACCTCGTCGTCCGGGGTGTTGGGCCCGAGGGCGTAGAAGCGCGCCGTCAGCGGTGCGGATGCGGCCATGCCCTCGTCCGCCTCGCCGAACAGGGCGGCGAATCCCGCTGGGCCGTCCTTGTCGAGCAGGTGTCCGAGCAGAATCAGCTGTTCGTGCTCGTAGCGGGCCATGTCCACCGGTATCCCCGCCGAGGAGGCGGAACGCCATGCCGAGAGCTCCGGAGGCAGGTCGGGCGGGGCGCCGCTGCGGCGCAGCGCGGCGATGCTGGCCCGGCGGGTGAGGAGCCGTTCGACCTCGGCGGCGGCTTGGCGGTCGAGTTCGTCGAGCAGCTCTTCCGCGGCCGCTGGATCGTCCAGCACCGCGGGTAGTGCGGACAGCGGTACGCCGAGTGCGGTCATCCTCGTGATGCGCAGGAGCCGGACGAGGTGGCCCACCTCGTAGTGCCGGTAGCCCCCGGCCGAGCGCGGTGGCTCGGGCAGCAGCCCGATCTGGTGGTAGTGGCGCAACGTGCGGACAGTGACACCGGCCAGTTCGGCGAGTTCACCGCTGAGCATCGGACAGCTCCTTCGGCTTCAGGTCGAGGTCGCGCAGGGCACGCGAGACGATCACGGCCAGCAGCACGAGGATCCACACCCCGGCGACGCTGAACCCGGCCAGGACAGGGGACCCGTACTCCGCCGTTACCCCGGCCAGACCGATCCCCACCGGTGCGGCGATCATCAGCAAGGCGGTCTTCACGCTGAGCACCCGCCCGCGTACCGCGTCGGTGGTCCGTTCGACCTGCAACACGCCGATGACCGCTCCGACCACGGCGTTGCCCAGCCCGAGCGCCGCGGCGCCGGCGAACACCACGGCCGGGGTGAGCAGGGAGGCCATCAGCAGGAACCCCGCGGTGGTCGTGACGAACCCGGCCGTCAGCCATGCTCGCGAGGGGAGTCGTCGACCGATGCCGCTGTAGAGCGCCGCACCGCACAGCATCCCGACGGCCAACGCGGTGAGGACGAGACCGAGCAGGTCGGGGCGGGCGATGAGACCGAAGTACAGCGGCATCACCAGGCCCTGCAACCCGCCGAGCGCCACGGCCAAGCCGATGAGCAGGCCTGACGTGCCGAGCAGGAACCGGCTGCGCACCACCACCGCCATGCCTTCTCCGAGTTCACGCAGGATCGACCGGGAAGGCGACCCGTTGGCCTCGACCTCACCGAGGCGGCGCGGCAGCGTCCGTGTCAGCAGCGCCGCGCCCGCCGATGTCGCCGCGGTGATCCACAGTACGGAAGTGGTGTCGAAGATGGCGAGCAGCACACCGGCCACCGCCGGGCCGATCACCAGGGCGGCGGAGGTCAGGGTCTGGCGTAGGCCGACTACCTGTGTCAGGTCGATCCCGGCGTGCCGAGCCACCATCGGGGCCAGCACCTCGCGGGCCGTCGTCCCGGGCACGTCCCCGAACGAGCCCAGGATGCCCAACACGATGAACCACACAAGGTCCAGGCCCCACACCAGGTCGGCCAGCGGCAGCGCGGCGACCGAGGCAGCGGAGATGACGTCGGAGACGACCGAGGCCGTTCGCCGGTTGATCCGGTCGATCACCACCCCGCTGAGCAGTCCGACCAGCACGGCCGGGACCGCCGTCGCGGCCGCCAGCGCCGCAGCGCCCAACGGGCTGCCCGTCGTCTGCAGCACGATCAGTGGCAGGGCCACCGCCGCGATGCCGTTGCCGAGCAGGCTCAGCAGATGCGACGCGAGATAGGAGACGACGGCTAGGTACTGTTTGAGCGGCATACGAGTAGGAAAGACCCGGACGTTACGTCGGAGTCAAGGGCGGTCGCGACCGACGATCCTGTCCGGACAGTGATCCCGGATAGGGGGTCCTGGGCCGGTGCGGGCGTCATCTTGGTCCCGACGCGGCGTCGGCGTGTGTCGTCGCCGCGTGACACGCGAGGACGAGTTCCGTCGACTCCTCGTCTGCGGGGCCCAGATCCTGGCGCGGATCCTGGCCGTGGGGCTGGTCGGGCTGGTGATTTGGTGCCCGCCGCGGGGTCGGGTGAGGCGGGGCGCGGCCGCGGGTGGGTGTTGACGGTGCCCTTGGGGCAGGGGCCACACTCAGATCCCATGAGCACCCCACAGCCCCCTGAGGGGCTTTCGCGGGGGGAGTTCGCCCGTGCGAGCGGGCTCTCTCCCAAGGCGCTGCGGTTGTACGAGCGCTCGGGTCTGCTGGTGCCCCACCGGGTGGGCGCGGGCGGGCACCGTCTCTACCTCGGTGCGCAGGTGGAGCGGGCCCGGCGCATCCGTCTGCTGCGCCAGATGGACATGCCCCTGGCGGTGGTGGCCGAGGTGATGGCGCAGGAGCGCGGGCAGGCCCTGGAGCGGGCCGAGGCGTGGTGGCGGGCCCAGGAGGAGGCGCTGCGTTCGCGGCGCGCGGCCCTGGCCGAGCTGCGCCTGTCCTGGGGCGGGGCGGTCGAGCGGGGCCCGGAGCCGGTGTGGCGGGTGCGCCGCGAACGCGTGGCGGCGGTCAAGGTGGTGGCGGTCAGGGCCCGCACCGACCAGCAGAACCTGGTGGCGACCTTCCACGCGCGGGCGCAGGCGCTGCGCCGTCACCTGGTGGGGCAGGGGGCGCGCCCCGGCCCCGGGTTCTGGGTGCTCTACCACGGTGCGGTGACCCCGGACGGGCCCGCGCCGATCGAGGTGGCGGTGCCCTTCACCGGACACGCCGAGCCCGAGGGGGAGGCGGTGATCCGGGTGGAGGCCGCCCATGTGCGCGCGGTGTGCGAGGTGGCGCGCGGGGACTGCTTCTATCCGCGGATCATGGGCGCCTACCGGGCGGTGGAGCGGTGGATGCTCCAGTGCGGTGCGCACGCGGCGGGGCCGTTGCGTGAGGTGTATGAGGCCTCCTGGGACGAGGTGGCCGAGGACGCGGTGTTCGCGCTGGTGGCGCGGCCGATGAGAGAGGCGGGACGCGGATGAGCACGGTAGGCGCGGGTGTGGATCGGTGGGTGGTACACACCCCCTACAGCGACCCGGGCGGGTATGCGCGGGTGTTGGCGGACCTGCCGGGGGACGTGGCGGGACTGGGGCGGGTGCTGCGCGGGGTGGTGGTCCACTACCGCAGCGGTGGGAGGCCCGATTTCACCGGGGCGCGGTTGGCGGAGATCGACCACCGGTGGGTGGAGGCGATGCTGGCCACCGACCAGGCCCGCTGCCCGGGCCCGTGGACGCGGGCGAGGACGCGGCCGTTGGTGGGGTGCTGTCGTGACTTCGCGTTGGTGACGGTGGCGGCGCTGCGGGAGCGGGGGGTGGCGGCGCGCACCCGGGTGGGGTTCGCCTCCTACCTGAACGACGGGTTCTGGACCGACCACGTGGTGAGTGAGTACTGGGACGGTGGGCGGTGGGTGTGGGCGGACACCCAGCTGGACCCGGAGCGGCCGTGGCCGGTGGACGTCATGGACATTGCGCGCGCGCCTGAGGCGCGGGGCGCGGTCTTCGCCAGCGCGGCGCAGGTGTGGCTGGCCCACCGCCAGGGGCGGGTGGACGTGGACCGCTACGGGGTGCACCCGGACCTGCCGTGGCGGGGTGCGGGGTTCGTGCGCGCCTACGTGTTGCTGGAGTTGGCGCACCGTCAGGGCGAGGAGGTGCTGTTGTGGGACACCTGGGAGGCCATGGAGGCGGAGGATGACGGTGTGTTCGACGAGGTGGCGCGGTTGCTGGTGGCGGCGGACGGCGGGGACGGGGTCGCCGAGCGGGAGCTGGCCGCTTGGTACGCGCGCGATGGTCGGTTGAACCCGGGCGGGCGGGTGCTGTGCACGTCGCCGTCGGGTTTCGTGGGGTGGGTGGACCTGGAGCGGCGGGTGGTCGAGCCTGGGTGAGTGGGTGGAGGCCGCTCCCCCAGCGGGGGAGCCCCACGGCTCACACGAGCAGGGCGACCAGCGGCGTCGGCAGCACCAGGATGAGCATGAGGCATCCGCCCGCCGCCGGGGTGGCCCTTCGGGATGCTGTGGCCTCCATGTCCGCGATCATGTGCTGCTGGGCAGGGCACCCCGGAGTCACGACGTCCTCGTGGCTGAACACGCGGCAGGGCAGCCCCGTCATGAACTCGGCGTCGTATTGCCGCCCGCACAGGGAACAGCGAGGATCGTTGGGCTTCACGGTCTTCGTTCCTCTCGTCGGCGGGCGGCCTGTGCCGCATGGCCACGCTGTCGGCCCCTCGGCCTCGCGGCGGGGCCGAGGCCGCGTTGGGTCGGCCGTGCGACACGGCTCCAACGCTCCTCTCGGACAGGGCCGGGGCCGTGCCGGGACGGCCCCGGCCGCCCGTGTGGTCGCGTCCCACCTCAACGCCCGTGCGGGTGGGTCCCCGCGGTCGGCCCGGGGAAGGCGTGGTTTCCCCGGTGGGGGCGGATCCGTCGCCGCGTCAGAGGTCGCGGTGGGGGCAGGGGGATCGCGGGCCCCGGCGCGGTTCAGCCGCGGGTGGTCAGGGAGGTGTGTTCGCGTACGGCGGGGGTGGGCTTGCCGGTGAGCGCCCCGGCCAGCAGGCGGCTCGCCCCCGGCAGGCCGGTCAGGCGCAGGGCGAGGCGGCGCAGGAGCAGTTGGGCGCGGGTGGGGGGCAGGAACCAGTGGGCGGTGCGGCGGGCGGCGCGCTGGCGCTGTTCGACCTCGGGGCGCCACTGCTGTTCGTAGCGGCCCAGCCCCTCCTCGAGGGTGGGGGCCGAGGCCAGGTGTTCGGCCAGGACGAACGCGCCGCCCACCGCGAGGGAGGCGCCCTGGCCCGCGAGCAGGGAGACCGCGCCGCAGGCGTCGCCGAGCAGGACGGTGCGCCCCCGGCTCCAGTGGGGCACCACGCTCTGGGAGACCTGGTCGTAGTAGACGTGTTCGGGGTCGGGGCAGTGCTGGAGGGCGCGGGGGACCAGCCAGCCCAGGTCGGCGTGGGTGCGGCGCAGTTCGGCGCGCGGGTCGGCGGGCCGGTCGGGGGTGGGGCTGCGGTGCACGGTGAAGGCGGCCACGCGGCCGTCGCGCAGCCCGTACAGGCCCATCTGTGCGCCGGTGGTGTCGGTGAGGTAGAAGCCGCTGTCGACCCGGGCGTGGATGTCGGGGTCGGTGAAGACGAAGGCGGCGGTGTGGAAGCCCAGGTAGCGCAGGTGGTCGGTTTCGGAGCCGAAGACCTGTGCGCGCACGGTGGAGTGGATGCCGTCGGCGCCCACGAGCAGGTCGCCGGTCAGGGTGTGGCCGCCCGAGAGGGTGACCTCGACGGTGTCGCCGTGGTCCTGGACGCGGCTCAGGGCCGCGCCGTAGCGCACCTGTACGTCGGGGGGCAGGGTCTGGCGCAGGGCGTGTTCGAGGTCGGGGCGCATGAGGGAGACCACGCCCAGGTGGGAGAACTGTTGGATGCCCAGCCTGGCGCGGGGTGTGCCGTCGCGGTCGACGAAGGTGGCGTGGTCGATGTCGTAGCCGAGTTCGCGCAGGCGGGGCAGCAGGCCCATGAGTTCGGCGGCCTGGTAGCCGGGGCCGAAGAAGTCGATCATGTAGCCCTGGGCGCGGGGGCCGGGGGCCTGTTCGAGGACGGTGACCTGCCAGCCGTGGGTGTGCAGGCGGTGGGCCGCGGCCAGTCCGGCGATTCCGGCTCCGCAGACGATCGCTCTCATGGGTGTGCTCCTGGGGTGTGGTGGGTGAGCAGGCGGCGCAGGACGGGTTCGATCTCGGTGGAGGTCAGGTCCGGGGTGAGTGCGCGGTGCAGCAGGATGCCGTCCAGGGTCGCGGCCAGGACGGTGGCGGTCTGGTGGGGGTCGGGGACGCCGGCGTGGGTGAGCCATTCGGTCAGGTGGCGGCGCATCAGGTCCAGGACGCCGGTGACGGCCTCGCGCAGGAGGGGGTCGCGGGTGGCGGCCAGGTAGGTCTCGGTGACCAGGTGGGAGGCGGGGTCGTCGCCGGGGTAGCAGTCCAGGTCGCGCAGGATCAGCGCGAGTCCCTGTTCGGGTGTGGTGGTGGGGCCCAGCAGGTGGGCGGCCTCCTCGACGATGGCGGTGATGGTCTGGGTGGCGGCCTGGGTGAGCAGGGCCTGGAGGGAGGGGAAGTGGTAGTGGACCAGGCCGGGGCCCACGCCCGCGCGTTCGGCGAGTGTGCGGGTGCTGACCGCTGACCAGCCGCGTTCGCTGATGAGTTCGGCCGCTGCCCGGATCAGGCGGCCTTTGACGTCCTCGCCGCGTGGTGCCATGTGCGTTCCGCTTCTTGGTCGGTTGCCTTGGGCTTCTGCCTTGGGCGAACGTATTGGTCACTCGCCCAATTCCGAGGATGGCACAGCGCCCGTTCCGGGACAAGCCCCGGGGCGGGCGCGCACGAAAAACGGGGGGTGTGAGGTCCCCCGTGGTCCTCACACCCCCCGTTCGGCCTACCGGGTCAGGCGGTGGCGCCGCCCTGGTCCAGGAGGATCTTGCGCGGCTGGGCCTTGGCCGCGACCGGGACGCGCAGGGTCAGGACGCCGTCGGTGTGGTCGGCCTCGATGTGCTCGGTGTCCAGGTCCTGGCCCAGGCGCAGACGGCGGGTGAGGGCCCCGGTGGGCCGCTCGCCGACCAGGACACGGCCCTGCTCGGGCCGCTCGGGGCGCTGGGCGCGGACGGTGAGCACCGAGCCCTCCACCTCCAGGTCGATGCCGTCGGCGGGCACGCCCGGCAGGTCGATCCGGACCAGGAGCGCGTCCTGGGTGCGCACCGCGTCCATGGCGGCGTTGCGCGGGGCGGAAGTGGTGGAGGCGGTGACGTCGAAGGGGATGGTGCGGGTGAGAAGCATGGAAAAACCCCCCGAAAAAACTCGGCTTGATGCTGATGGACTCAAGTTTATTGACGACTTCGGACGCGTCAAGGCGGTGTGGGGCACCCCACACGCCGACGCCCCGAACCCCGTGTACGTCGGGGTCCGGGGCGTGGGACGCGCGCTCAGCGGGCGCGGGCCAGGGTGATGATCTCGGGGCTGGACGCGGCCAGGGGCGAGCGGTCCCAGTCGCCGAACCGCTCGGCGGCCCGCAACCCGGCCCGCTCCAGCAGCGCGTCCAGATGGTCGGCTCCCACGAAGCGCAGGGTGCTCACGGTGCTCAGGGGGCTGGAGGAGTCGGAGCGGGTGGCGGTGCTGGTGAAGGTCACCAGTCCCTCGGGGGTGGGCTCGGCGGCGTCGTGGACGTCGGTCACGCGTACGCCGTCGGGGGTGGTGATCCGCTGCGGGTGTTCGGGGGTCCACCTTCGCCAGACGCGTGCGGCCGGGTTGCGGGTCTCGAAGGCCACCAGGCCGTCCGGGGCCAGGGCGCGGCGCATCGCCTCCAACGCGGCGGTGATCTCCTCGTCGGCGCGCAGTTCCTGGAAGGCGTGCCCGGTCATGGTGACCAGGTCGAACTCGCCGTCCCAGGTGTGGGTGGACAGGTCACCGCGCACCCAGGAGACGGCGTCGGTGCGCCCGCGGGCCACCTCCAGCATGGCCCCTGCGGGGTCCAGGCCCGCCAGGTGTCCGGTGTGGCCGCTGGCGCGGGCACGGTGGAGCAGCTGGCCGGTGCCGCATCCCACGTCCAGCACACGCGGGGCGGCCATGACCAGGTCCAGGTAGAAGTCGTCGCCGGGTCCCCAGGGGTTGAGGGCGTCGTAGAGGGTGGCGACGTCGGGGGAGTCGTAGGGGTTCATCGCGCCAGTGTGGCAGCGGGGCCCGGGCCGGTCACCGTGTTTTCGTCCGTCCTCGAGCGCCCCCCGCGACCGGGGTGACCCTGCGCGCCGCGACCCATCGCCCCTCCCATGCCGGGGAGGAGGCGGAACGCGGCGGCGGCACGGGTGTTCGCCCGACGCGGCCCCCGATCCCGCCGGGCGAAGACCCGTGCGCACGGCGCGTGCGCTCCCCGAACCTCGCCGCTAGGGCTGGAGCAGGGCCTTGGCGGCGCGTTCGGCGTCGTCGAGGGTGTTGTACAGGTGGAAGGACAGTCGGGTGCGGCCCCCGCGCTCGGTGGCGACCACCCCGGCCCGGGCCAGGCGCTCGGTGGCGCCGGGCAGGTCGACGCTGGTGATGGCCGAGCGGGCGGGTTCCTGGCCCAGGGCGGCACGGAAGTGGTCGGCCAGGGCGGTGTTGTGCGCGCGCACCTTCTCCAGGCCCACCTCCAGCAGGACCCGGCTGGAGGCGGCGGCCGCCACGGCCGCGAACCAGTTGGGTGAGGTGTCGAAGGCGCGCGCGGTCGGCGCCAGGTCCATCCGGGTGGCGTACATGGCCGAGGCCGTGTCGCGGGCGGCGGCCGGACCGGCGTTGTTGGGGCGCAGCCGTGCGCGCAGGGCGGGGGACAGGTAGGCCAGGGCCAGGCCGCGCGGGGCCATGAGCCACTTGTAGGCGGAGGCGATCAGGGCGTCGAAGACGGTGGCGTCCAGGGGCGTCCACCCGGCGGCCTGGGTGGCGTCGGCCACGACCAGGGCGCCGTGGGCGCGGGCGGCCGCGACGATGTCGCCGGTGGGGGCCAGGCGTCCGTCCGCCGACTGCACCGGACTGAAGGCGACCAGGTGCGTGCGCGCGTCCACGGCCTGGGCCAGGCGGTCCAGGGGGACGGCCTCCACGGTGACGCCGCGGTCGGCCTGGGCGTGCCAGGGGAAGACGATCGAGGCGAAGTCCCCCTCGGGGACCAGGACGCGGGCGTCGTCGGGCAGGCTGGCGGCGATGGTCCCGGTGATCTGGGCGGTGCTGGCGCCCAGGGTGAGGTCGTCGGCGGGCGCGCCCACCAGGGCGGCGAGGTTGGTGCGGGCCTGTTCGAGTTCGCGCCCCCAGGCCCCGGGGTCGCCGGTGGCGGTGTGCCAGGAGTGCACGGCGCGGGTCAGGGCCTGGTGGGCGGGCGCGGGCGGGATGCCGTACTGGGCGGTGTTGAGCCAGACGGTGTCGCTGCTCCACAGGTCGGGGATGGTGTCGTCCATGGGTACCGAGTGTGTCAGGCGGTGGTGGCCAGGGCGACGTGGAGGCTGTGCTCGACGATGCCGAGCATGAGGGCGCGGTCGGGGAAGTCGCCGTCGAGCAGGCGCAGGGGGCCGGCGACCAGGGACAGGTGCAGGGCCAGGTCGTACAGGGCGGTGCGGGCCGGGTCCAGGGCGCGGGTGGCCAGGCGCGGGTGGTGGTCGCCAAAGCGCAGGCGCAGGAAGGAGTGCTCCCATTCCACGTCGAAGAACATCAGTCCCTCGATGTCGATGAGCACGGGGGCGCCCTGGGCGTCGACCAGGACGTGGTCGGGGCCGAGTTCGCCGTGGATGAGCACGTGGTTCCGGCGGGGTTCCACGCGCGCGGCCAGGGTGTGCAGGGTGTCGGTGAGGCGTGCGTGGCCCTGGCGCACGCGCGGGTCGCGGTGGGCGGCCTCGTCCAGGTCGGCCAGGGCCCGGTCCAGGACCAGCTGGTGGCAGGAGGAGGCGGTGGGGGCGCCGCCCGCGCTCAGGTGGGCGACCTTGCCGAAGGCGGGCGCGGTGCTGTGGTGCATGGTGCGCAGGTCGCGGCCCAGGCGGTCCAGGACCGGGCGTGCGGCGGAGGGGTCCCGGTGCAGGAGTTCTTCGAGGGTGGGGCCGGGGACGTCCTCGAGCACGGCCAGGGAGCCGGGGTGGTGGGCGCCGCTGGTGTCCAGGGCGTACAGGCGGGGGACGCGCACGCCCAGGTCGGTCAGGGCGCGGTGGGCGGCGGTGAACAGGTCGGCGCCCGAGGCGTGGGAGAAGGGGTCGGCCGGGTCGGCGCCGTGCGCGGTGGCGGGCCAGTAGTCCTCGCTGTCGTGCCACAGGTAGGCGATGACGGTGGTCTGGTCCAGGGCCAGGCGGTAGACGCCCTTCTTGGAGCCGCCGCGCAGGCGCTGGACGGCGCGGGCGGGGCCGGGGCGTTCGAGCAGGTCGGGGACGGCGCGGGCGAGGTGGACGGCGGGCGTGCTCATGGCACTCCTGAGGGGTGTGGTGGGGTGAGCGACCATCCTCGCACGGCCTCGGTGGGGTGTGCCCGTGGTTTTCGCCGGTTCGCTCGCGCCGCGGCGTGCCTGCTCGTCGGCGCAGGGCTCAGGCGCGGTCGATGGGGGCCAGGACGCGGGAGAGCAGGTCGGCCAGCTGGGCGCGTTCGTCGCTGTTGAGGGGTTGCAGGACGTCGGCCTCGCGGTCGAGCTGCCCGGCGAAGAGGGTGTCGGCCAGGGCCTGTCCGCGTTCGGTGAGGCGGACCTGGACCTCGCGGCGGTCGCGTTCGAGGGGGGTGCGGGTGATGAGCCCGGCGGCCTCCAGGCGGGTGAGGCGTTTGGTGGTGGCGGCGCCCGAGGAGATGGTCTCGCGGGTGAGCTGGCGGGGGCGCAGTCCGTGGGGGGAGCGGCGCAGGGCGGCCAGGACCTCGAACTCGGGGCGGGTGACCTCGGCGTCGGCGAGCCCGTCCTCGGTGACGTTGTTCATCAGGGCGGCCAGGCGAAGGACGCGTCCCATGGCGGCCATGCTGGTCAGGTCCAGGTCGGGGCGCAGGCGCGACCAGCTGTGGAGGAAGCGGGAGACGGCGTCGCTCATGGTGTCCTTCGCGTGCGTGGCGGGGCCGGTGTGGTGGGCCGGTCGCCGGGTTCGGCGGGTGTGCCCGTGGGCGGGTGCCGGGCGGAGTGGGCGGTCTCTCCCCCCGGGGGGTTGTCCTGCCCTCAGAACATCCTAAGATAGTTTACTTGTGAATTACTTTTATCGTCTGTGGGGGGCGCTACGCCGCACCCTCACCACCCGCGGGGCCTTCGCACCCAGGCCCGTGCGCGGCAACATCGCCGTCACCGCACTGCGTGCCGGAGTGTGCGTGGCCCTGCCCCTGCTGGCGCTGCACGCCACCGGACGCACCGACCTGGCCCCCTACGCCGCCATGGGCTGCTTCACCGCCCTGTACGCGCGCGACGACACCTACGCCCGCCGCGCCCGGCTCCTGGCCGTGGTCGGCGCGGCCCTGACCCTGGCCGTGGCCCTGGGCGCGCTGGCCTCGGCCGTGCTCTCCCACCCCCTGGCCGCCATCACGGTCGTGGCCCTGGTCGCCGGCGGGGCCAAGTACCTCTCCGACGCCCTGGACTTCGGCGCCCCGGCCGGGCTGATGTTCGTCTTCGCCGCGGGGGTGGCCGCCTACAACCCCCAGACCCTGTCCGCGCTGCCGGTGGTGGTGGCCACCACCGCGACCGCGGCCGCCCTGTGCTGGACGCTGGCCGTGGTCGGCGCCCTGGTCCACCCCACCGCCCCCGAACGCCTGGCCGTCGCCCGCGCCCTGCACGCGCTCGCCCGCCACCTGCGCCACCCCGCACCAGCGACCCGGGCCGGGGCCGAGGCCGCCCTCCAACACGCCTGGCACGTCCTGCTGTCCTGCCCCGGCCACACCCCGGCCCGCCAGGGGCTGGAGGTCCTCACCGCCCGCGCCGAGACCCTGCTCACCGGCACCGGCGAGCGCGTCAGCGACGCCCGCGCCGCCGCCGAGATGAGTGAACTGGCCCGCCGTCTGCGCACCGAACGCGCCGTCGAACCCCTGGTCGGCGCCGACGAACACGCCGCCCTGGCCCGGACCGCCGCGCACCTGCGCCGCCACCACACGCCCGTGCCCGGGGCGGGCGAGCGCCTGCGCGCCGCACTGCGCGCCCCCTCACCCACCCCGGTGTCGGTGGTGCGCATCGTGCTCGCCTGCCTGCTGGCCGGGGCCCTGGCCTGGGCGCTGGGCATGGGACACGGCTACTGGGCGGCCGTCTCGGCCGGATCGGTCCTCCAGGCCGTCAACGTCACCGCCACCTGGCACCGCACCCTGCAACGCGGCACGGGCACGGTCGTGGGCGTGGTGCTGGCCGCCGCCCTCTTCTCCCTGGACTACTCCCCGCTGGGCGTCATCGCGCTGGTGGTGGCGTGCCAGATGGCGGCCGAACTGGTGGTGACCACCAACTACTCCTACGCCATCGTGTTCGTCACCCCGCTCACGCTGGCCCTGTCGGGCCTGGCCCACGCCGACCCGGGCGCGCACGGACTGGCGGCCGAGAGGCTGTGGGCCACCGTGCTGGGCGCCGCGGTCGGGCTCCTGGTGTGCGCGGCCGTTGCCAACCGCCGCGCCGGGGACCACCTGCGCGAGGCCCTGGCCGCGTGCGAGCACGAGCTCGCCCGGGTGCGGGAGTGCGCGGGTGCCGACGCGGCCGCGCGCAGGCGCCTGTCGCGCAGCCTGGTGGCGCTGCGCGCCTCCCACGCCCTGGCCTCCGGGGAGCCGTGGTCGGCGGGGGCGTACGCGCAACAGGTCCAGGACGTGCAACGGCGCGCCCGCGCCCTGCTGGACGGGGCCGCCCTCCCCGGCTGAGCGGGTCACCCCGCCGGGTGTGGTGTCCGGCCTTTTGCCACAGGGGTGCCGTCGCGCACCGGACCGCGGCTGGGACGGGGCGGGAACACCATCGAGCACAGGAGCTGACGTCGAGCCCTTCGGGGCCCGCCGCCGCGGCGCTCAGCGAAGTGCCGCGGCCTCCACACCCAGGAGTTCACGCCAGGTCCGCTCGCCCAGCTCAGTGATCCGCAGCGCCCGGCCCGAGCCCACGCGCGCGCACCAGCCCGCCTCCAGCGCGTGGCGGCACAGCGCCGCCCCGGCCGTTCCGGCCAGGTGCGGGAGGCGTTCGGTCCAGTCCAGGCAGGAGCGCACCAGCGGGCGCCCGCCCCCGCGCGCCAGCGGTATCCGCTGCTCGGCGAACCAGGCCACTCCGGCCTCGGTGAGCGCGAACCCGGTGTCCTGGGTCAGCAGACCCCGCTTCGTCATGGCCTCGGTGACGGCGCAGCCCAACCGCCCGGCCAGGTGGTCGTAGCAGGTGCGCGCCCGGGCCAGGGCCCGGTCGGCGTGCACGGTGCGCAGGGTGCGCGGGCGCTGGGCCAGCGCCAGATGCGGGTCCACGTGCGAGGCCAGGGTCTCCACCAGGTGCGCCACCGCCTCGTCGGCCAGGCGCACGTAGCGGTGGCGGCCCTGGCGTTCCTGGGCGAGCAGGCCGCCCTCGACCAGCCGGGTCAGGTGCTCGCTGACGGTGGAGGCGCCCACCCCGGTGTGGCGGGCCAGCTCCCCCGCGGTCCAGGCGCGCCCGTCCAGAAGCGCCAGGCACACCCCGGCGCGGGTGGGGTCGGCCAGCAGGGAGGCCAGGGCGGCCAGGCGGGTGGCGTCGGGAACGTGCATACCTCCAGGATGGGCCGCGCACGGTGCGGTGGCGACCGAAGTGTGGCCCTGCGGCCGGTGCGGCGTTGCCCTGTCACCGCGGTCCGGTGCTGTTCTGGGCTGCTGTGGCCTCGCCGTGCACGACGGCCAGGCCCCCGACCCCGCGGGCGATCGTGCGCGCTGACCGGCCCCGGCGCGGAAGGCCGGGATCGCGCGGCGCTCGTCGGCGTCGACCACCGTTGCGCGCACCCCCTGGCGCACAGCCCGGTTGTAAAGCTATTCTTTACAAGTGCAAGAAAAGTTGACAGATGCGCTGCGGGCCCTGAAAGCGCGCATGGAGGCCTTCCTCGCCTCACGTGTCCTGACCAAGGACGACGACTGGGCCGACTCGTTAGGGCGCGCCGTGAGCGTGCAGGCGGCCGCCGCCGACGTCGTGCGCGCTGTCGTGCAGCAGGCGCGCCAGAACGGCGCCACTTGGCAGGTCATCGGTGACGCGCTCGGCGTGAGCAGGCAAGCGGCGTTCCAGCGCTATGGCAAACCGATCGATCCCAGAACAGGAGAGCCCATGAACACCACGCCGCTCCCCGGCGTCGCCGAACTGGCCGCCTCGGTGGTCGAGGACCTCGCGTCCGGACGATGGTCGCGCGTCACCGAGCGGTTCGATCCGACCATGCGCGACGGCCTGTCGGAGGACGCGCTCGCGGCCGCGTGGGCGCAGATCATCGGACTGGCGGGAGCTTTCGAGGGGCGTGGAGAGCCGGAGGCCACCCGGGCCGGCGACGTGACGATCACGAACACGCCGCTCTCGTTCGAGGCGGGCGACTACACGGCACGAATCGCGTTCCGCGACGACCGCGCCATCGCCGGTCTGCACATCCTCGAAGGGCGGACGCCGTGACCATCGAGTCCCCGGGCGGACCGAAGACGACCACGACCCGAGGCGGACCCCGCATGAGCAGTGGCGATCTGCGAGCCGTCGGCGTGTTCACCACCCTGGCGTTCGCACTCGCCTGGCTCGTCGCGCTCCCGCTCTGGTTCGGTGACGGGCTCGCCAGCCCCTGGTTCCCGCTCGTGGCCACCGCCATGATGATGACCCCCGCGATCGCCGCCCTCGTCGTCGTGTTCCTCGTGGAGCGGCCGCGGCAGAAGGCGTGGACGCTCGGACTGTGGCCGCTGCGACCGGTCCGGAGACTGCTCGGGTACGCGGCGTTGGGGATCGTCGTGTCCATCGCGCTGGTCCTGGTGGCGCTCCCGGTCGGCGCGCTGCTGGGGGTCTATCCGGCCGACTTCGCGAACTTCTCCGCGTTCGAGCAGGTCCTCGACGAGCAGGCGGGCGCTACGGGAGCGGCCGAAATCCCGCTACCGATCGGCGCGCTCATCGCCATCCAGCTCGCCGCCCTCCCCGCGGCGGCGTTCATCAACCTCATCCCGGCACTGGGCGAGGAACTCGGCTGGCGGGGGTGGCTGCTCCCGAAGCTGATGCCGCTCGGCACGCTCCCGGCCCTCCTGGTCATGGGTGTCATCTGGGGTCTTTGGCACGCTCCGCTCGTCCTCCTCGGGTACAACTACCCCGACGCGCCGGGCTGGCTCGGCCTGGCCGCGATGGTCGCCATGTGCGTCCTGGTCGGCGCGGTCTTCGGCTGGCTGCGGCTCCGATCGGGATCCGTGTGGCCCGCGGCCCTCGCACATGCCGCGTTCAACGGGGCGGGCGGGACCTACCTCCTCTTCGCCAGGGCAGGCGAGCACGTCGACACCACGCAGGCGACGATCCTCGGCTGGAGCGGGTGGATCGTACCGCTCGCGCTCGTCGTGGTCCTCATCGCCACAGGACAGTTCGCTTCCGCGAAGCACCCGTCCACCCCCACCGTCAAGGAAGGGGCGTCCCCCTGAACGCCCGGCGCGAGGGCCCCGGGTCAGACCAGGCGAACCGGTACGCCGGAAAAGGGGGCGGCGCCCACTCCCGCGGGTAGGTAGGGGACGAGGTCGCGCCCGTGGACGCCGGGCCCGAGGGAACGGCATGTCCAGCCCGCACCCGCGGCGAGAAACCACCGCCGCGACGCCTGCGGGCGCGCTCCACCGACGAAGCCTCACGAGCGGGCACCGTGAGGCCGCGCACCGACGCACCCGAACCCGGCAACCCCGCCGCCTCCAGGAGGCACTCCGTGAGCACCACCTCGATCACCACCACCGTCCAGCTCTCCATAAGCCAGCCCAACGCCGACGACGTCAAGGTGTTCTGGCGCCGGGACCACCCCGAACTCCTGGCCCTGGCACTGGTCGACGTGGCGCCCGGAGTGACCCTGCACCTGCATGACGACAGCGGGGACCGCCCCTACCTGGACAGGCTGATCGAGACTCTGACCCAGGTACGCGACCGGATGTCCGAGCAGACCCCGGACCAGGACACCTGAGGTCCGCGCCCGGACGGGGCCGCGGCGACGACCCGGGCCCCGCCCCCGGCCCGACGACCGCCCGGTCAGCGGGTGCCCGTCACCACGGTGGCCTCCCACTCCGGGCAGGAGACCACCTCACAGGCCAGACCGCCCCGGACGAAGGCCTCCCGCGCCGCGGGAACCTGCTCCTGACCCACCTCCACCAGCACCCGACCGCCCGGCGCCAGCCACCGACCGGCACGGGCCGCGACACGGCGCAGCAGGTCCAGCCCCTCCGGGCCCCCGTCCAGGGCCCGCCGGTCCTCGTGCACGCGCGCCTCCGCGGGCAGCAGCGCGATCCGGTCGGTGGGGACGTAGGGCACGTTGGCGACCAGCACCTGGACGCGGCCGCGCAGGTCCGGGGGCAGGGCGTCGTACAGGTCGCCCCGGTGCACCTCGCGCCCGGGCAGGTTGCGCCGGGCGCAGGCCACGCTGGCGGCGTCGATGTCGGCGGCGTGCAGGGTGATGTCGGCGCGGGTGTGGACCAAGGCCGCGCCCAGGGCCCCCGAACCGCAGCACAGGTCGACGGCCAGGGCGCCGGGGGTGAGCAGGGCGGCGGCTTGGCGGGCCAGGAACTCGGTGCGGGGACGGGGCACGAACACGCCCTCGTCCACGTGCACGCGCAGTCCGCAGAACCAGGCCCAGCCCAGGACGTGTTCGAGGGGCAGACCGGCACAGCGGCGCCGGACCATCAGATCCTGTTCGTCGGGGGTGCGCGCGGTGGAGGCGATCAGGCTCGCCTCCTGCTCGGCGAAGACGCAGCCCGCCCCGCGCAGACGCGCGACGAGAACAGGGGAGACCGGGGACAGTGGGGATGCCACGAGAGCCTTTCGACGAACTGTCGGGCGCTCCGGCTACGACGAGAGTGTGTCACCTCGCGGTGGGAACGCCCCTCCTGCGACAGCGATGATCGTCCTCACCCCCTCGGTTGTGCGGTTCGGTGCCCCGAAACCCTATCCCACCTGGCCCGGCTCAGGAGTCGCGGGGCGGCATCGGCAGGCGTTGCAGGTCCTGGGCCAGTGTGAGGGGCCCGTCGAACTCGGCGGCGGCCTCGGCGAGGAAACGGGCGTCGTCGTGTTCCTCGTAGCGTTCGGAGATGTGGGTGAGCACCAGGGTGCGCGCCCCGGCGCGCGCGGCGACGCGTCCGGCCTGGCGGGCGGTCAGGTGGCCGTAGGCGCTGGCCAGGTGCTCCTCGGTGTCCAGGTAGGTCGACTCGATCACCAGCATGTCGGCTCCGCGCGCGAGTGCGACCGCCTCCTCGCACTCGGCGGTGTCCATCACGAACGCCATGACCTGGCCCCGGCGCGGCCGCGCGCAGTCGGCCAGCTCCACGCGGCGCCCCTCGGCGGTGGTGAGCGTCCCCCGGCGCTGGAGTTCGCTGACCATGGGGCCGCGCACACCGTGGGCGGCCAGCCGGTCGGGCAGCATCCGCCAGCCGTCCGGTTCGGCCAGACGGTAGCCGTAGGCGGTGGTCGAGTGGCGCAGCGGCAGCGCGGTGACACGCAGGTCCGGCTCACCCAGCGGACAGGAACCGGTGCCGCCGACCGGTTGGGGCAGTACGACGTCGGTGTCGTGGAAGGCGGTGGCGTGGCGCAGCCGCTGCCAGTAGTGCTGGCCGTCGGCGGGGTAGGACACGCGCACGGTGTGGGGCACCCGGTCGCGGGCGATGCGCTGGATGGTGCCGGGCAGGCCCAGGCAGTGGTCGCCGTGGAAGTGGGTGACGCAGATGCGGGTGATGTCGGTGGCGGCCAGGCCCGCCATGCGCATCTGGCGCTGGGTTCCCTCGCCGGGGTCGAACAGGACGCCGTGGGTGTCCCACCGCAGGAAGTAGCCGTTGTGGTTGCGGCGACGGGTGGGCACCGCGCTGGAGGTGCCCAGGACCACGAGTTCGCGTACGGACATGGGAGGGATCCTGCCACAGCACCGGGCAAGGCCCCTCCGGGGCGGCCGGGCTCAGTCCCAGCGCTGGCGTCCGCCGAGGTGGCGGGCGAGGAAGCGCTCGGCGGCGCCGAACATGGTGATCAGGTTCTCCGTGTTGACGACGGCGTGTCCCTCGTCGTCGAAGACCAGGTACTCCACGTCCACGCCGCGCTCGCGCAGGCCGTCCACGAGCTGGTCGGACTCGGCCTTGACGACGCGTGCGTCGTTGGCGCCCTGCACCACCATCAGGGGGGTGCGGATCTCGTCCACCCTGCTGATCGGCGAGCGGGCCAGCATGTCCGCCTCCTGCTCGGGGACGGCCGGGTCGCCGACGTAGCGGTACCAGTTGTTGACCAGCGAGGGCCGGACGAACGCGGGCTGGGTCCGCATGAAGTTGGCCAGGTCGGAGATGCCGACGCAGTCGATGGCGACGAAGCGGTCCGGGGTGAAGGTGACGCTCACGAGCGCGACGTAGCCGCCGTAGGAGGTACCGAAGACCGCGACCCGGTCGGGGTCGGCATAACCCCGGGCCACCGCCCAGTCCACGCCGTCGATGAGGTCGTCGTGCATCTTCCCGGCGAACTCGCCGATGGCGGCCTTCATGTGCGCCTTGCCGAACCCGCTGGAGCCGCGGAAATCGTAGAAGTAGGTGGCCTCGGGATCGCGGTCGTGGGCGAAGGACACGACCCACCGCTGCCCGCTGTCGTCACAGGACACCGCGGCCAGGTCGCCCTCGGACAGCTTCTCCAGGTTCGCCCACACCTCGGCGAAGCCCGGGTCCAGGGCCTGGATCACCTGGCGCTCACCCAGGTAGCGCGTTCCGATGAGCTCGCCGGTCGCCCTGCTCTGGATCAGCGACGACGGGTCCGAGTAGGCGGTGCGCAAGGCCACGGCGAGTTCGAGATCCGGGTGGCTGTCGACCTCGGACTCCTCATCGGTGCTCAGGTCGACGCGCACCAGGCGGGTGCGGTCGCCGCCCCGGCTGGAGCCGATCCACATCCCGGTGCCGTCCGGTGTGACCTACGCCGGGAAGACGCCCACCGGGTAGTCGGCGCTGTCCCACGTCATGATGGGGTGCAGGGTGCCCGTCGCGGGGTCGCGGCGGGAGATCTCGAAGGCGCCGTCGGTGTTGAGCGAGCTGGTGAGCAGTTCACCGTCGCGGCCCTGGGCCAGCGCGGGTCATCGGTCCACTGGTAGCTCATCACGCTGCGGGTCTGGTCGGCGGTCACGCAGCGCGGTTCGCCGACGAAGCCTCCGGACGGGTCGAGGTCCTGGACCCAGACGTTGAGCCGGTCCCTCCACGGCGCCAGGTAGGCGATGCGGGTACCGTCCGGCGAGATGGACGCGCCGGAACGCTCCGGCGAGTCGAAGAGGTCCTCGACCGTCAACAGGTCAGGCAGTGCCATGTCATCCCTCTCGTTCATGTTCGGTGAGACAGGGGGCCTGCACACCAGGAGAAACCGTGCCGCCACGGCACACTCAAGGACCTGACGGCGTGACGCGGCACACCCTCGCCAGTCCTGGGGGTTCTGTGCGTGGCAGACGTCAGGAGCGGAGGCGCTCACCTCGGCGAGGCGCGGCCGCGGGCGGGTCCCATGACGCCTTCGGGGCGGGCCGTGCCGCGGCGCTGGCCGCGGAGCTTGAGGGGGAGGGGTGGGAAGGCGTCTTCGGAACAGCGTGCGGTGACAGTACAGCAACCGCTGTACCCATCGCGTTTTCGGGCTCCGATCAGAGCTCCCTGACGCCAGCGCCAACGAAACTCCGGACTCCCCCACCCTCTTTGTAGCAACACATGTAGTAGCACCTTATAAGGTTCACTTATCGGAGGTGAGAATACGGGGGTCCTCGGGCCCGTGTTACGTGTGCGGTATCGCTTTACGTTTCTTATTAACGTAACTAACGAAACGTTATTCAGGGGGCTGCGCAGTAGGTGCGCTGAGTACAGCCCGTCCAGGGGTGAACACAGGGGTTCGGGGCGCATTTGCCCGGCCTCAGTGAAGCCGACGCGCTGTGAACGATGAAGAGCACGCTCTACAACCGGGGTGCTAGGCGTTCGCTCGGCGGAGGCGTTCGGCTGCCTGTGCGCGAACGGCGTCACAGGACATCGGGGGATCGCCGTGCACGGCCTCCCAACGGGCGTTGTGCGCCGCCGGCCACAGGCTGGCCGCCCACGCGATCTCCTGTTCCTCCAAGGTGAACCGGCGCCCCCGGAAATCCTGATAGGCCGCCAGGAACGCGGCGGAGCTCTCGATCGGGGCCAGAGTCGGTGGCGAGGCGCTGGCGAACGCCCCGCACGCCGCACCCGCCAGTGCCGCCTCTGGCTGCCACGCCAGGCTGTCCCAATCGTGTACGGCCCACACATCCACGTTGTGCCAGCGAAGGTTCTGCGCTTCGAAGTCGGCGTGGCCCAGTACGCACGGCAGGTCGGCGGCCAGCATCCGCTCGCGGACCCGACGGGCTGTGTCGGCGACGTACTCGGGTACGGCGTCCTGGTCCCGGTTGTCCAGCTCTGCGATCGTCGGCCATACCCCCGAGTCTGTGTGGTCCCAACGCACCCAGCGTGGATTCGGCAGCGGCGGTGCGACGGCCACCTCGGCCAGCTCGGCCATCAACCGGGCGAACACGGCCGCGTAGCGCACGGCGACATCCGGCGAGTCGCCGCGTAGCGGTTCGCCGCCGGGTCGGGACTCCTCGGCGTGCACGACCAGCGAGCCGACGTCGATCGCAGGCGTGAGCGGCCGGGCGCACGGAAACCCCCGCTCCGCCAACCGGGCCTGCGCGGCAACACAGGACGCGGCCCGGCTCTCGTCCTGGCGCGCCTTCACCACGACGTCCCGCCCGTCGGCCAACCCCAGCCCGAATACCGCCGACATCGACCGCAACTCGAACAGCACGCTGACCGGCTCGCACCCCAACTGGTCATGACACCAGGCCGGAAGCCAGTCCGGCAGATCATCGAACGGCACGGTGGGGATTGTGCCATGCGCGCCGAACACAGCGGAAGCGGTCTGAACCAACGACAAAGCCCAGCACACACCACTGCGTCTGCGCACCCGGAGCGAAGTCCGTGCCTGGGGGTTGTTTGAGATAACACGAACTGCCTGGCGAGCTGGATGAGAACTGGACGTGGCCGTGTCTCGCTCAACCCGCCATCTCGCAGGTCACATGTTCAGATTGCGTGAGACAGGGCAGCATGGGCGCGTCCCGGTCATGCGACGTGGCGCGTTCACCCCGTCAGCGGGCGCGATCGGACCGGTGAACTACTGTTGCCTCCCATGGCGCACCCCCCCATCGGCCTCACCGCGGAGCTGGTCCGAAGCCTGCTGCTCGAGCAGCACCCCGACCTCGCCGACCGCCCCCTGCACTCGGGGGCGCGGGGCTGGGGCAATCAGATGTGGCGGCTGGGCGACGACCTCGCCGTCCGGCTGCCCTGGTCATCGCGGTCCACGAACGCGCTGATGCGCGGAGAGCTCCCCTGGCTGCCCACCCTCGCCCCGCGCCTTCCCCTACCGGTCCCGGTCCCGCTGCGGCTGGGCATGCCCAGCCCACGGTTCGAGCGGCCCTGGATCGTCACCACCTGGGTGCCGGGCACGCCCGCCGACCGCGCCCCCGCCACGAACGCCACGCGGGCGGCCGATGACCTGGCCGCCTTCCTGACGGCTTTGCACCAGCCCGCCCACGCCCAAGCTCCCGCCAACCGCAAGGGCGGACCCCTCACCACCTGCGCCGAGCAGTTCTCCGAGCAGTTCGCCTCAGCCACCGGACAGGGGCTGGTCGAGGATCCGGATGCGGTCCGCGCGATCTGGAAGAACGCCGTCGCCGCACCCGCCTGGCAGGGACCCGCGCTGTGGCTGCACGGCGACCTGCATCCGGCCAACGTCCTGACCGCGGACGGCACCTTCTGCGGTGTGGTCGACTTCGGCGACCTGTCCGCGGGCGACCCGGCCTGTGACCTGGCCGCCGCCTGGATCCTGCTGCCGGACGGCGCCGTCAAGCGCTTCTATCGCACCTACCAGCCGACTCCGGACGCCGCGACCCTGCGCCGGGCCCGCGGATGGGCCGTGCTGTGCGCCCTCGGCGGTCTCCTCGTCGGCGAGGCCGGCGTCCGCGGGCGCCTGGGCGGCCACGCCACCTGGGGCTCACCCGCCCGCGCCGCACTGCGGCGCCTCACCAGGGCCTGAACAGGAAAACCCCGACGAGGAGAGGCCCCGCGCCTTCAAGGAGGTCCAGGTGGTCCCCCGCCTGACCCGCACCGCCCTGGTCGGCTCCCGGGCCGAGGAGCTGCCCGCCGCAGCGGCGATGGACGGGCGCTACGCGTTCGCTCGGCGCGGGCACTCGGCCGCCTGCGCGCGCACGGCCCCGCCCCGGTGTGCGGCGGCGCGCCGTGCACGGCCTCCCGACGGGCCTCGAACACGCCTTGTGCGCAGCGATTTGCCCCTGACACCGGTGTCAGGTCCTAACGTGTCCGGGTAATCCGTGCAGTAGTCCGTGCGCCCACGTGCGCACGGACGCCGGGCGACCACCACGAGGAAGAGGGAACGGTGATGGCGATTCTGGGAATCATCGGAAGCGGGAACATCGGGACCGCGGTCGCGCGGCTGGCGGTCGCGGCGGACATCGACGTGGTGATCACCAACTCACGCGGTCCGCAGAGCCTGGCCGGTCTGGTCGAGGAGCTGGGGCCCCGTGCGACCGCCGCCACTGTGGAGGAGGCCGCCCGCGCCGGGGAGGCGACCGTGCTCAGCATCCCGCTGACCGCCTACGGCTCCCTGCCTGAGGGGGCGCTGCGGGGACGGACGGTGCTGGACACCGGCAACTACTACCCCTTCCGAGACGGACGCATCGCCGAACTGGACTCCGAGGAGGTAACCACGACCGAACTCGCCCAGCGGCTCCTGCCCGGCGCCCTGCTGGTCAAGGCCTTTAACAACATCATGGCCCACCACATCCCCCAGCTGGCCCGCCCCGCAGGGGCCGGTGACCGCAGCGCCCTGCCCGTCGCCGGTGAGGACCCCGGCGCCAAGGCCCGTGCGGCCGAGCTGATCGACCGGCTCGGCTTCGACACCGTCGACGCCGGAACCCCGGCCCAGAGCTGGCGTTTTGAACCCGAGTCCGGTGCCTACACCCGGATCTACCTCGCCGATCCCGACGTGCCGACCGAGCAGATGATGCAGGCCCCCGCCGCTCCGGTGTCGGCCGAGGAACTGTGCGCCGCCCTGGAGGGGAGCCGACGGGTGAAGGTGGCCGAGCGCACCTTCTGACAGCTCACTACCCAAGGCCTCCGCCGGTTCCGCGGCGGAGGCTCCGGGTCTGCCAGGAGCGCTCTGTCAAGGATGTCGGAGGCGGCCGTGCAGGAAGGCTTGGCTCGTCCGAAACTACGGTCGCCGCATGAAGGAAAACACCATCGACCCTTGGGCAGCTGTGGTTCCACACCATGCTTCCTGCCCCCGCACGCGCCCTTCGGGTTCAAATGAACAGGGCCCGGCTCAGGCGGACACCGTATTCCGCGTCGGGGTTGGTCGCGGCGTCCCCGACCCTTTCCTGGATCGCGGCGACCGCCAGGTCCCGCCGCTTCGGCAGGCGCGCCGCATCGGCCGCCTCCAGCGCGGCCGGCATCTCCTGTCGGGTGAGGTCGGTGCAGTAGCAGGGCGCCCCCGGCTGCTGCCGCCATGACCGCGCGAGCGTTCCGGCATCGAACGCGTCGAATCCGGTGTCCTCGACGAGCGCCATCCCCACACCGCGCTCCCCGTCTCCGTCGGCCGCGACCGGGATGGCGATACGCCCCGGGCTTCCCGCGGGTCTGCCCTTCTTCGCCAACGAGTCGGAACCGATCGCGTTCCATGCCTTGACCACGGGTCGGCCCAGCTGTTCGACCACCCACAGGCTTTCGACCTGGCCTGCCTCGATGGCCGTGTTCCTGTCGTCACGCGCCGGATAGTAGTTCGACGTGTCGATGATGACCGTCTCAGTCGGCACCCCGGCGATCAGCGGCGCGATCTGCGGAAGGCGGTTCATGGGAACCGACAGGATCACGACGTCCACGTCCACCACGGCTTCCGCCGCTGGGACCGCTCGCCCTCCCGAGGACAGCACGTCGGACCCGATCGTGTGCGGGCCGCGTGAGTTGGCCACCTTCACGTCGTGTCCGGCCGCGCTCAACCGCTGGGTCAGGGTCTTGCCGATGTGCCCGACGCCCACAATGCCGATCTTCACGGTGTATCTCCTGTGCATGGGTTGATGGGGCAGGTTGCCCGCCTGTAGCCAGTCAGACCCTTGAGCCGGTCAGGCCGGTACCCCAGGCGGTGAAGGGTGTGCGTGGGAAGCTCTCGTTCGTCTCTAGTGCGCCCCGTCGAGGACGCCGGGGGTGTCGTGCAGCACCACGCTCTCGGCCAGCGGCACCCGCCCCATCCGGTACCCGCTCGAAGGCCCCTGCGGGTCGGCCGATCCGAAGGAGATGCCGAACAACAGCTTCATCTGCGCCTCGACGCCCAGGAACTCGCGCACGACGTCGGCGTAAAAGCCCAGCATCGTCTGCGGGATGCCCGCAAGGCCACGCGCCTCCAGCGCGAGCAGGAAGGTCTGCGCGTACATGCCCACGTCAGCGGCCACACGCACCCCGTCACCGAACCGGGGCAGGAACAACAGCGCCACGTGAGCAGCACCGAAGAACTCCAGGTTGCGCAACGCGGCCCCGCGGCGTCCTTCGGTATCGGAGCGCTCCACGCCCAGCGACTGGTAATAGGCCGCACCCTGCTCCCGGGCGCGCTGGAGGTAGGAGCCCTCGCCGAAGTCGGCGTAGTCGAAACTGAAATCAGGAGAGGTACGGCCGGTCCGGTCGGCTTCCAGTAGCGCGGCGCTCAATGCGTCGCGGCGCTCCCCGGAGACGATGTGCACCTGCCAGGGCTGGGTGTTGCAGTTGGAGGGCGCCCTTTGGGCGTCCTGGAGCACCGCGCGGATGTCGGCCGCGGGCACCGGGTCCGGGAGGAAGCCCCGGACCGAGCGCCGTGAGCGCACGATGTCGGTGAAGGAGCGGGAACTGGCGGGCACAACGGTTCCTCTCAAGCGGGGTCGTCTCACGCGCACACCACGCAACGCCAGACCAAGGGGTTCGTGGTGGACACGCCGCTACACTAGGACCTGACATCGGTGTCAGGGGCAAATCGAAACGGAGGCCGCCCGTGCGGATCGGGGAACTGGCCGAGCGGACCGGAGCCAGCGTGCGTTCCCTGCGCTACTACGAGAAGCAGGGCATGCTCTCCAGCCAGCGCAGCGCCAGCGGACAACGCCACTACGACAAGGCGGCCGTGGACCGTGTGGTGTTGATCCGGCAGTTCTTCGCCGTCGGGATGAACAGCACGACCATCGCCGCGCTCCTGCCGTACATCAAGACCAACGGAGAGCACTGCCCCCCGCAGGTCCTGCGCCAGCTCGTCTCCGAACTCGAGCGCATCGACACCCAGGCGGCCGAACTGGCCCGCGCACGCCAGATCCTGAACGGCATGATCAAGGCCACCCAGGACGCCATACGCGGCGACTGGACTCCCTCTGAGTGACGTCTGCCCCGTCGGCCGGAGCAAAGGAGAAGGAGGCGCTGGTCGACGCTTCGACGGACCGCACTCGCCCCCCACCCGGACGAGAACGGAAAAGAGGGGGTGCGCGCCGCGCGGGCGCACACTCCCTTCATGCGGGGTCAGCCGTTGTAGGGAGCCGCGACGTCCAGGACCCGGACGACGCCGAAGCGGTCCTTGAGCATCCCGTAGAGCGGGGCCCACTGGGAGGGTTCCAGCGGCTGCACGATGAGCGGCCCTGTTTCGGGCCGAAGACCATCACGGTGACGCCGCTGGTGGTCTCCTCCGCGACGTCGCCCCTGACGACCGTGGCGTTCCACTCGGCCTCGGCCAGCGTCCGGGAGGCCACGTACTCGGGCAGGGCGTTGACGCGCTTGCCGTGGTCGTCCCCGTCCCGTCGGGGCCCGGCACCGGGCCCCGCACAGGATGGAGGTCAGGCGTCGCCGTCGAGCATGGCGGCGGTCAGGACGCCGCCGGCGACGCCCCAGCCGCCGTCGGCGACCTCCTCGATCAGCACGACGGTGGTGGGTCGGGCCCGCTCACCGTAGATCTCCGCGTACAGGTCGGTGGTGCGCTCGACAAGCTTCTTCTTGTCCTCGGCGGTGATGGTGCCCGCGGGGACCTTGAAGTTGGCGAAAGGCATGGGTGTTCCTCCTTGGATGGGTTCTCCCGTGATGCGGAAGCATGTGTCCGATTTCGACTGTGGCGTCACACCATGCCCCCGTTGGCTCGAAGGACCTGGCCATTCACCCAGTGCCCTGCCGGGCTGGTGAGGAAGGCGACCACCTGGGCGATGTCCTGCGGGGTGCCCAGACGCTCCAGAGGCGGGGCCTTGGCGAGCTGGTCGATCTGCGCGGGCGTCTTGCCTTCGAGGAACATGTCCGTGGCTGTGGGGCCGGGGGCGACGGTGTTCACGGTGATGTCCTGCCCGCGCAGCTCGCGGGCGAGGATCAGCGTGATCGACTCGACGGCTGCCTTGCTCGCCGCATACGCACCGTAGGCAGGGAACTGAGTGCCGACCACGGAGGTCGAGAACCCCACGAACGAGCCGCCCGCGCGCAGTCGTCGGGCGGCCTGCTGGGCGACGACGAAGGCGCCGCGGATGTTGGTGCGGTGCACGGCGTCGAGCACCGCCAGGTCGAGGTCGGCGATGGGCGACAGAGCGAGTCGGCCGGCGCAGTTCACCACGACGTCCACCTCGCCGAACACCTGCTCCGCCCGGTCGAACAACTCGGCGACCGCGTGCTCGTCCGCCACGTCCGCCTGCGCGGAGACCGCCCGACCGCCGGTGGCCGTGATCGCCGCCACCACCTCCTCGGCGGCGGCCGCGTCGCGGGCGTAGTTCACCACGACGGCAAGGCCGTCCTGGGCGAGTCTGAGGGAGACCGCCCGGCCGATGCCGCGTGATCCGCCGGTAACGACGGCGACACGCATGTCCGGCGAAGGGGTGGTCGTGGAGTGGTCCGTAGTCATGTCCTCCAAGATGCACGGCGCCGACCGGCGGAACCAGGGGATCTCATCCCCTGTGTCGGCGGCCCAGCCGGACGCAGAATGGACGGCATGGGTTCTGTGAGATACACCGAGCTGGGGGCTTTCCTGCGCTCGCGGCGTGACCGCATCCGCCCAGCTGACGTGGGACTTCCCCACGGGCTCCGCCGCCGGGTACCCGGGCTGCGTCGCGATGAGGTGGCCCAGCTCGCCGGCGCGTCGGTGGACTACTACAACGAACTCGAACGCGGCGCCGGATCCCAGCCCTCCGAGCAGATGATCGCCGCGCTGGCGAGGGCTCTGCGTCTGAGCGCTGACGAGCGCGACTACCTCTACCACCTGGCCGACCGCCCGGTGCCCGCGTACGGCGGACCGGCCTCGCACGTCCACCCCGGCATGCTCGACCTGCTCATCCGCCTGACATCGACACCCGCGCAGGTCATCACCGACCTGCACGTCACCCTCGTTCAGAACCCGTTGGCGATGGCGCTGCTCGGGGACCATTCCGGCCTTCGTGGCGCTCGGGCCAGCTTCATCCACCGGTGGTTCACCGATCCCGACGCCCGGCAGATGTATCCCGAAGCCGACCATGAGGGCCAGTCCCGGGCCTTCGCCGCCGACCTGCGGGCAGCCGCCGCCAGACGAGACGCCAAGGACACCGAAGCCCGCTCGATGATCAGCTCGCTGATCGACGCCTCCCCCGAATTCGCCGCTCTGTGGGCCGACCACGACGTGGCGTTCCGGCGCGACGACCGCAAACGCCTCATCCACCCCACGCTCGGCCTGATCGAGGTCAACTGCCTCCACCTGTTCAGCGAGGACGGCCGACAGCGGCTGCTCTGGTTCACTCCTGCGGTCGGCACCGACAGCGCCGACCTCCTTGACCTGCTCGCCGTCCTGGGCACCCAGGAAGTCACCGGACCGGCACTCTGAGAACCTCCCGACCGCTGTGCCGGTCGCCGACGAAATCCCGGGGCCATGTGGCGCTGCCTCACCCTCCGGGGTGGAAACGGGAGAAGGGGGTGTGCGCCGGGCGGGTGTCCGGCCCGGCGCACACCCCCTTCATGCGGGGTCAGCCGTTGTAGGGGGCCGCGACGTCCAGGACCCAGACGACGCCGAAGCGGTCCTTGAGCATCCCGTAGAGCGGCGCCCACTGGGAGGGCTCCAGCGGCTGCACGATGGTCGAGCCGACGGTCAGCTTCTCCCAGAAGGCGGTGATCTCGTCGGCGCTGTCACCGCGCACGGAGACGAAGACGGCGTTCTCGCCCTGGTTCCACGGCATCGTCGAGGGCACGTCGTAGGCCATGACGCGGAATCCGTTGTCCGCGACCACCTGGCCCCAGACCACCCAGTCCGCCTCGTCCGGGTTGGTCACGTTGCCCGCGTCCTCGTAGGTGACGGCGACGACGTGCCCACCGAAGACGGAGTGGTAGAAGTCGAGCGCCGCGCGGGCGTCGCCGCGCAGGTTCAGGTGGGTCGTGGTCGTGACGGACATGCTGGCTCCCTGGTCGTGTGTGTGGATGGACGCCGAACGGGTTCGTGCCACAAGCGGGCGGTCGTACGTCACCATGGCGACCGCCCGGCACCGGGCCGGGCAGCCGTGACCGCTCCGGCGGTGGACACCTGGTGCCCGCCGCCGGTGGGGTCGATGGGTCGTGACCTGCGATGACCGTGCTTGTGCTGGTTTTCGTCGGCATCTGTGGTCTCACATTGGCAGGCGTACAGGCCAGGGTGTGTCCTCTACTTCCCGCAGGATGGACCCCATGATGAAGACTTCCGCTCGTCTGCTGGCGCTGCTCTCCGTGCTCCAGACCCGCCGGGACTGGTCGGGCCAGGACCTGGCCGCCCGGCTGGACGTCAGTGCGCGCACGGTCCGCCGTGACGTGGACCGTCTGCGCGAACTCGGCTACCCGATCACGACCTTCAAGGGACCCGACGGCGGGTACCGGCTCGACGCGGGATCACGGATGCCCCCGCTGCTGTTCGACGACGACCAGGCCGTCGCGCTGGCCGTGGCGCTCCAGGCGGCCACGGCGACCGGCGCCGGGATCGGGGAGGCCGCGGCGCGCGCCCTCAACACCGTTCGACAGGTCATGCCCGCCCGGCTGCGCCAACGGATCAACGCGATTCGGGTCGCCGTGGTCGCGCCGCCCGACGTCCGACAGGCGCAGGCTGACGGCGGCCTGCTCACGGCGATCAGCTCCGCCGTGCACGCCCGTGAGGAACTGCGCCTGGACTACACCCCCGCCTTCCGGCCCGCCTCGTCCCGGGACGAGGCGGCCGTGGACCCGCGCCGGGTACAGCCCCACCACCTGGTCACCTGGGCGGGGCGCTGGTACCTCCTGGTCTGGGACGTCGAAAGCGACGACTGGCGGACCCTGAGGGTGGACCGCATCGTGCTCCGCAGCCCCAACGGTCCCCGTTTCACCCCGCGGGAAGTCCCCGGAGGCGATGTGGGGTCCTTCCTCACCAGCCGGTTCCGGGGCTCCGACGGCACGGTCGACTGGCCCTGCCGCGGTGAGGTCGTCCTCGATCTGCCCGCCGCCGCCGTCGTTCCCTTCGCGCACGACGGGCTGGTCGAGGAGATGGGCGCCGAGCGCTGCCGTCTGGTCCTCGGTTCCTGGTCGTGGGTCGGCCTGGCCTCGGCCATCGGGCGCTTCGACGCCGACTTCGAGGTCGTCGGGCCGCCTGAACTCGAAGACGCCTTCGCGCGTCTGGCGCGCCGTTACGGAGGCGGCGGCCGTCAGGCCCGCGCCCCCGAGTGCTGACCGGGCGCCGCCAACCCGCTCGACCGCGTCCGCAGGCGCCTGGAGGCCGATCCCACCCTGCTGGCCACCGGCCCCACGGCCGTGCTCTACGGGGTGTGCGACGAGATCGTCGACCACTACGGCACGGTGGTGCACAAGATCGAGTCCGACATCATCGAGCTGGAGCGGGCGGTCTTTCGTCCCCGCGGCTCGGACGTGACCGAGGACATCCATCACCTCAAGCGCGAGGTGCTGGAGTTCCGCAGCGCGGAGAGCCCGCTCATCCCGGTGCTGGAGGAGATCGCCAAGGGGCGCATCCAGCGGTTCGAGGAGACCCGGGAGTACTTCCGCGACGTCCTGGACCACCTGTTGCGGGTGGACGACCAGGTCGACGACCACAACGAGCTGCTCACCAGCGCGCTGACCGCCCACCTGGCCCTGCTGGGCAAGCAGCAGAACGAGGACGTCCGCAAGATCTCCTCCTGGGCGGCCGTCATCGCGACCCCCACCATGATCGCCGGGTTCTACGGCATGAACTTCGACCACATGCCCGAACTGCACTGGCTGTTCGGCTACCCCCTCGTCATGGGCGTGATGGTCGGCGCCTCCGGCCTGGTCCACCACCGGCTGCGCAAGAACGGCTGGCTGTAGGTACGCCGGGCCGGGAGGGGCGGGCGCTCCTCCCGGCCTCGTGCGCGGACCACGAACGCGGCTCCCCTCCCTCTGCCACACGGGTTTCTCCCTGACATCCACAATGTCTTGCCTAAAGGCTTTAGGAAGAAGTAGAGTGGCTTATGTCGAAGAGGGGAGAGGTTATGGCACGCGCGGGGCTGACCACAGAACGCCTTACCGAGGCAGGAGCCGAACTCGCCGACGAGGTCGGCTTCGAGCGGGTGACCGTCTCCGAACTGGCCCGTCGCTTCGACGTCAAGGTCGCCAGCCTGTACTCGCACCTGCGCAACTCCCAGGACCTCAGAACCCAGATCGCCCTGCTCGCCCTGGAGGAGCTCGCCGACCGGGCCGCCGACGCCCTGGCCGGGCGGGCCGGCAAGGACGCCCTGACCGCCCTGGCCAACGTCTACCGCGACTACGCCCGCGAGCATCCCGGACGCTACGCCGCGGCCCAGCTCAGACTCGACCCGGAGACGGCGGCCGCCAGCGCCGGTGTCCGGCACGCACAGATGACGCGGGCGATCCTGCGCGGCTACGACCTGACCGAGCCGGACCAGACGCACGCGGTCCGGCTGCTGGGCAGCGTCTTCCACGGCTACGTGACCCTGGAACTGGGGGGAGGGTTCAGCCACAGCGCACCCGACACCCAGGAGACCTGGACACGGACCCTGGACGCCCTCGACGCGCTGCTGCGCAACTGGCCCGCGCCCTGACCGCGACCTCACACCGGCGCTCGACCGCGCGTCCCGCCGACCGACCAGAGCTGCACGACAGCCCCGACCACCAGGTTGACACCATGCACACCCAGCACCACTGGACCACCACACCCCTCACCCCGGACCTCCTGCGCGGAGCCCTCGACCTGGAGCGCACCGAGCACGGCGTGCTGCCGCACCGGCTGCCCGCACGGGCCCGCGCCCAGTGCGCCGACCCGCAGCTGCTCATGGCCGAGTCCCAACCCTCCGGGGTGCGGCTGGCCTTCCGGACCCGGGCCACCGCCGTCGAACTCGACACGCTGCCCACCAAACGCGCCTACACGGGCGCCCCGCCCCGCCCGGACGGCGTGTACGACCTGCTCGTGGACGGTCACCTCGTCGACCAGGCCAGTGCGACCGGCGGCAACACCCTGACCATCGACATGGCCACCGGCTCCGCCGAGCACCGGCCCGGACCGGTGGCCACCGTGCGCTTCACCGGCCTGCCCGACCGCGTCAAGGACGTCGAGGTCTGGCTGCCGCACAACGAGACCACCGAACTCGTCGCCCTGCGCACCGACGCAGCCGTCGAGCCCGTCCCCGACCAGGGCCGCAGGGTGTGGCTGCACCACGGCAGCTCCATCAGCCACGGCTCCGACGCCGCCAGCCCCACCACTACCTGGCCCGCGCTCGCCGCCTCCCTCGGCGGGGCGGAACTGGTCAACCTCGGTCTGGGCGGCAGCGCCCTGCTCGACCCGTTCACCGCCCGCGCCATGCGCGACACCCCCGCCGACCTGGTCAGCCTCAAGATCGGCATCAACCTGGTCAACGCCGACCTGATGCGCCTGCGCGCCTTCGGTCCCGCGGTGCACGGCTTCCTCGACACCGTTCGGGAGGGGCACCCCAGCACACCGCTGCTGGTCGTCTCGCCGATCCTGTGCCCCATCCACGAGGACACGCCCGGCCCGTGCGCCTTCGACCTCGACTCCCTCCACGTCGGAAAACTGCGGTTCCGGGCCACCGGCGACCCCGGCGAGCGCGCCGCCGGAAAGCTGACGCTCACCGTCATCCGTGAGGAGCTGTCGCGTATCGTGCGCCAGCGCGCGGCCGAGGACCCGCACCTGCACTACCTCGACGGCCGTGAGCTCTACGGTGAGGCGGACCTCGCCGAGCTGCCGCTGCCCGACGAGCTGCACCCGGACGCCGCCACACACCGGCGCATGGGCGAGCGCTTCGCCGAGCGCGCCTTCGGTGCGGGCGGCCCGTTCCACACCCCCAGACCCTGAGACACCCGACCGGTCCGCCCTTCCCGACCGGTCGTCGTTCCCTGGCTGCTCATCCGGAAAAAGCACCCCTTCGGGAGGGCTTCTCCACAGGGGCTGCCGTCCTCGGTTGGTCGGCCGGACACGGGGCCGGGCAGCGGACCGGCCCCGTGGCGCACCAGCCCCGGCCCGCTCGTGCGGGTCAGGCGGGGTCGGAGCGCGCGGACACCAACTCCTGGGCCTCGCGCACGATCTGGGTCAGCCGGGAGTGGTGGGCGCCGGGCCAGTACACCCGCTCGCACGCGGAGCAGCGCGCGAACGCGTCGTAGGTGGCGCGGGTGCCCGCCTCCAGATCGTCTTGCACCTCTTCCTTGGACGCGTGCACCAGTTCGCCGTTGCACGCCGGGCAGCGCGTCCAGGGCCGCAGGGGCGGCGCGAAACGCTCCAGCACCTCGCGTAGCTGGTCGGCGGGCCGCTGCTCGCGCACGTGGCCGCCAGCTCGCAGGCCGCTGCGGCACAGCAGTCCGCGGTCGCGGGTGAGCAGCACCCTGTCCTCGGCGTTGGCCTGGCGGAACAGGGAGGGGTCGTCGCGGTCGTTGTCGTAGGCGGTGTCCAGACCCAGCAGGCGCAGGCGCCGGGCCAGGGTGCCCAGGTGCACATCGAGCAGGAACCGCGGTTCGGCGAAGGGCAGGCGCTGCGGGTACTCCACGGGCAGGACCTCCACGGCCTCACCCGGGGCGGGGATGTGGGAGGCAGGGGTGTCGCGGCCGTCGACGCGCAGCGCGCCGACCTCGGTCAGGGGTACGCCCAGCGACTGGACGACGTGTCCGAGGGTGGAGGTGGAGTCGCCCTTCATGCGCACGGTTCCGCCTCGGTGCCGCGGCGGCAGAAAGAACCGCAACTCGGGCGCGAAGCTCAGGTCCAGCATCGGTTCTCTTCCTTCCAGCGGGCCATTGCCTCCCGCGGACCATGAGGGCGATCGGTCGCGGCGGGCCGCGGCTCGGCAGACATTCGGTGCGGCCGGTACGCGGTTCAGGGCAGGCGCGGGCGCACCCGTTCGGCGGTGAAGCGCACGAAGCCCTCGGGGTCGGGTTCGTCTGCCGTGGGCTGCAACACCACGGTGTCGGCTCCGGCCTCGGCCATGTGCCGCACCGCCTCGGCGATGCGGTCGGCGTCTGCGGCCACGCCGGTCTGCGGCGTCAGGCCCTCAGCGCGCAGTTCGGTGGCCATGCGCCGGTCGGCGTCGGGGCCGGTGGCGGACAGCAGGCCCACGCCCCCGGTGAGGTTCTCGGTCCAGGCCAGGGCGGCGGAGGCGGCGCCGCTCTCCAGGAAGCAGTCCTCCCACAGCCAGAGCTGGTCGAGTCCGGCCTCGTCGGCCGCGCGTGCCACGGAGCGCAGGCGTTCGGGGGGCAGTGGGGGGCGGAAGACGGCTCCGAGTTCGGTCATGGTGCCGTTCTACCGGCGGGGGAGGGGGGAGACAACGACTTTCGCCCTCCCCGTCCTCCGCGGTGCAGGCCGGGACCTCCACCGACACGAAGAAACCCGGTCCGGGTTGCTCAGGGCACGAGGCGCACCACGCCGCCGGAGTCCGTCACGGCGACCAGGGTGATCTCGAAGCCGTTCATGACGAACACGCCCCCCGGTTCCTCTCCGTCCGGGGGCGGCAGGTGGCCCGACAGGGTGGTCCCGGGTCCGTAGCCGCTGACGTCCAGTCCGTCCTCGCCGACGGCGTCGACCACGAACAGGTCCACGCCGTGGGAGCCGTCCATGGCGAACTCGTCGCCGCTCTCCACCAGCACCTCGCAGTCGGCGTCGGCGCAGGCCTCCAGGTCGGTGCCGTCGGCGGCCTCGGGTGGCGCCGGGGCGGTGGGAGAGGGGGAGGCTGTGTCCGCGCTGTCGGGCGGGGAGGCGTCGGCGGCCGAGGGGTCCTGTTCCTGCGATCCGGCGCAGCCGCTGAGCAGGGCGGTCACGGCACCGGCTGCGGCCAGGGCGCGGATCGGGCGGAGGGTGGTGGTCATGGTGCCCCGTCCATGGGTCGGGCCGCGCACACCCGGGGGCGAGGGGAGGCCGCGCGGCGGTGGCCTCGTCACCGACGGTTGTGCCCCGGCCCCGCGGTGTCCATACCCGCGCCGATGTGGTGCGCGTCACTCTTGCCGGCGCGGGCTGGCCCCGCCGCCCGGTCGCCTCCTCCCCTCTGGGCACCGGGCCGGGGAGGAGGCGGCCGCCGCGTTCACGCGACAGCCGCGGGGAAGGCCTTCCTCACCCCGTGACGGCGGGTGGGGCCACCGACCGGGCGCGGTCGAGGTCTCGGGGCTTCCTCATCCGTGTGGCGGCAGATACAGGCGCCCCTCCAGCCGGGAGTCCGCCTCGCCGGAGATCCAGCGGCGCGAGGCGGCGACGTCGTCGGCGGGGTAGCCCGGGTCGAAGCCCGTCACGGCGTCCAAGCGCTCCAGTGCCTCCGGCGGCAGGTCCACATCCACCGCGCCCAGGTTGTCGGCCAGTTGTCCGGCGTCGCGCGCACCGACGATGGGGTGCACCGCGCGCGAGCGCGCCAGGGTCCAGGCGATCGCGACCTGGGAGGGGCTCGCCCCCAGTTCGGCGGCGACCTCGCTCACCGCGCGGGCCGCCCGGTGGTCGCGCTCGGTCAGGGAGGCCGGGTCGACCCTGGTGCCGGACGGGGCGCCGCCCGGCCGGGTGTACCTGCCCGAGAGCACGCCCGCGGCCAGTCCCCCGTAGGTGGCCACGCTCATGCCCAGGGCCTCCGACATCGGCAGCAGTTCGCGTTCGATGTCGCGGCGCAGCAGGTTGTAGGGCACCTGGATCCCGGCGAAGGGAGTCCAGTCGCGCCACTGGGCCAGCGTGTTGGCGCGGGCCACGACCCACGCGGGCAGATTGGAGGCGCCCGTGTACAGGACCTTGCCCGCGCGCACGGCGTCGTCCAGGGCCCGCATGGTCTCCTCGACCGGTGTGTGCTCGTCCCACACGTGCACCCACAGCAGGTCGACGTGGTCGGTGCCCAGCCTGCGCAGGCTCCGCTCCAGGGACAGGGTGAGGTTCTTGCGGTGGCTGCCGCCCGCGTTGGGGTCGGCGGGGTCGCGGGTGAGCGTGTACTTGGTGGCCAGCACGAACCGGTCCCGGCGTCGGCGCAGCAGGCCGCCCAGGACCTCCTCGCTGTCGCCGTAGGCCGAGGCGGTGTCGATGACGTTGCCCCCGGCGTCGGCGTACAGGTCCACCATGCGGCGCGCCTGGTCGGCGTCGGCGAAGGTCATCGCGCCCAGGAACAGCTCCGAGACGCGCAGGCCGGTCTGGCCCAGAAGCCGGTAGCGCATCAGAGCACGCCCCCGGCGGTCGGTGCGGGGGCCGCGTCGGGTCGGCGCGGGGCGTCGGGGGTTCTCTGGCTGGGGGCCGGGTCGGCGGTGAAGGTCATGGCCCCGAGTCTCGGGGGCGCGGAGCCGGGTGGGAAGGCCGCGGTGGGGCTAGCCCCGCCGCGGCCAGGATGCGCCCGGGTCGCCGCCCGTAGACTTCCGCCCATGAGCGAGAACGAGCTGGGAGCGTTCCTGCGCGCCCGCCGGGAGGAGCTGGCCCCGGGCCGGGTGGGGCTGCCCGTTGGGGCGCGCCGCCGCACCCCCGGGCTGCGGCGGGCCGAGCTGGCCACCCTGTCGGGGGTGAGCATGGACTACCTGACCCGGCTGGAGCAGGGACGCGATCGAAACCCCTCACCGCAGGTCCTGACGGCGCTGGCGGACGCCCTGCTGCTGTCGGTGGGCGAGCGCGTTCAGCTGCGCAACCTGTCCAAGGCGGCCTCGGGCGCCGGTGCGCTGTGCCCGGGCGGGCAGCCGCCCGAGCGGGAGGTGCGGCCCACGGTGCGGGCGCTGCTGGAGCGGATGGCGCACACCCCGGCGGTGCTGCTGAACCGGCTCGGCGACGTGGTGGCCCACACCGACGCCTACGAGCGCCTGGCCGGACCGGTCGGGCTCACGGAGGGGGATCCGCCCAACCGGGTCTGGTTCCTGTTCGCCGACGACCGGGCCCGGGAGGCCTACCCGGACTGGGACCGGGTGGCCGACGAGTGGGTGGCCGTCCTCAGGGCCTGGTCCCCGCGCGAGGACCCGCACACGGCCCATCTGGTGGAGGAGCTGTCGATCGTGGCCGGTGCCGCGTTCACCGACCGGATGCGGTCCGCGCCGTCGGCGCCCCGGCGCACGGGGGTGGAGCGCCTGGCCCACCCGAGCGCGGGCGAACTGCGCATGTCCTACGAGACCCTGGACACCGAGGACCAGCAGCTGGTGGTCTACCTGCCCGCCGACGAGGCCACCGCGGCCGCGCTGGAGGACCTGGAGCGGCCCGGCCGGGGTGGTCTGCGGGCGGTGCCGGGCTGACCGCCCCGGGCCCCGTCACACCAGTGAGGCCAGCAGTTCGGGTTCGGCGTGCACGCGGATGCCGACGACGCGGTCGCCTTCGACGGTGAACGCCAGCGCCGCGTAGGGCTGCCCCTCGCGCAGGGACACGAACCCGGGCAGGCCGTCCACGGACACCACGCGCGAAGCCCCGGCCAGGCGCGAGAAGGCGATGGCCTGCCCCGCCGCCGCCTCGGCTCCGCTGGTGGCCGTGGGCACGCCCCGTATCACCGCGAACTCGTCGGCGCTGATGACCACGTCGGGGGCCAGTACCGCCAGCAGACCCTCGAAGTCGCCGCCGCGCGCCGCGGCCAGGAACGCCTCCACCACCCGGTACCGCCGGGCCGGATCGGGCACGCCGTCCGCGTCCGCGCCGCGCACCCGACGCCGTGCGCGACTGGCCAGCTGCCGGGCGGCGGCCGGGGTGCGCTCCAGGATGGGCGCGATCTGGTCGAAGGGCAGCGCGAACAGGTCGTGCAGCACGAACGCCAGCCGTTCGGCCGGGGTGAGGGTGTCCAGGACCACCAGCAGCGCCATCCCCACCGAGTCGGCCAGGAGCACCTGTTGCTCGGGGTCGGTCTGCGGGGCGTCCGGGGTGGGTTCGGGCACGTCCCCGCCCACGGGGTCCTCGCGGCGCGAGGCGCGCGAGCGCAGCATGTCCAGGCACACCCGGCCCACCACGGTGGTCAGCCATCCGGCCAGGTTGTCGATGCTCCGGGCGTCGGAGCGGCTCAGCCGCAGCCACGTCTCCTGCACCGCGTCCTCGGCCTCGCTCGCCGATCCGAGCATCCGGTGGGCGATCGAGCGCAGCAGCGCGCGGTGCTCCTCGAAAAGCGCGGCCCACACTTCGTCGGTGTTCATCGGTCACGTTCCCTCGTCGGCGTCCGTCGTGGTTTCGACTCATCGGGCTGACGTCTGGATGCGGCCCGATGTGACCGGTTTCGACGAGGAGATCCATGGACACCCGGAACGAACTGCGTTCGCTGCTGCGCGGCCGTGTGCCCACCGGCGGCGAGGAGGGCTTCGAACTGGCCAGACGTCCCTTGGAGGGGTTGGTGGCGTCGCTGGGTCCGGACGTCAGCGACCGCAAGCCGCTGACCTCGCTGGTGCCGGGGGGAGTCGGCCACCGACATGTCCTTCGCGCAGGCGCTGGAGCGGTTGCGGCGGACCAAGGCCGAGCGCGACCCGCGAGGTGTGGTGCGGTCCAACTACCCGGTACTCGGCTGACGCGGTGGTGGGGCGGGCGGGGTGCCGCCCGACCCACCACCGCGTGCTCGGAAGCGGGGCGCCTCAGGCGCCGCCGCGCTGGAGGAGGCGTTCGTGGCGCTGGCGGGCGGCCTGGGCCGAGCCCAGTCCGAGGCCGAAGGCGATCTCCTGCCAGGTCATGCCGCGTCCCTTGGACATCTGCAACAGCCCGGCCTCCAGCTGGTCGAACTCGGCACGCGCCCAGGGCACCAGGGTCAGGGCGGCGGTGAGGTCGTCCTGGTCCACGGCCGGAGTACCTGGATCGGGCTGAGCGCTGCCCGCGGCCAGGTCGGCGACGCGCCGCAGGGCGTCCAGGGGCGCCATGGGCATGCGCAGTTCGTCCCAGCGCGTGCGGTGCTCGCCGGTGGCGTGCCGTTCGGTGATGCGCAGCAGCGCCTCGTGGGTGCGCAGGCGGCGAACGCTCTGCGGGTCGGGTGGGGTGAAGGCGCCCTCGCGCTGTTCCTCGCTCATGCCTCCAGCATGGGAGACACAACCTCCAGTTGTCAATATTAAGTTTTCAACGAAATGTTCACTCGAGGGGTCGCCGGTCCAGGAACTCCGCGAAGGTCACCTTGCCCACCGCCCGCTCCGGGGCCAGGTGGCCCCCGGCCCGGTAGGCGGCGAAGACGGAGCCCGGCAGGCGCACGGGCACCGTCCGCAGGTCCGTCCCCGCCCAGCGCTGGTAGGCCCCGGCCAGGTCGCGGAAGGACTCCACGCGCGGGCCGCCCATGTCCGCCACGCGCCCGGCCGGAGGGTTCCCGGCCAGGTGGGCCAGACGGGAGGCGACCTCCTCGACCTCCACGGGCTGCACGTCCACGTCGGGTACGGGCATGAACGGAAGGCGGGCCGCGCCCGCGCACAGCCTGAACACCAGGTCGTGGAACTGGGTGGCGCGCAGTACCGTCCACCCCAGGCCGGAGGCCGCCAGCGCGCTCTCCACGGTGTGCTTGGCCTTGTAGTAGCCCAGCGGAACCCGGTCCACGCCCACGATGGAGACGTAGACCAGGTGCGCCACGCCCGCCTCGCGGACCGCGCGGATCAGGTGGGTGGCGGACTCGATGTCGCCACCGGCGGGCGTGCTGGCGCAGTGCACGACGGTGTCCACGCCCCGGACCGCGTCGGCCAGCCCGGTGCCCCGGCGCAGGTCCACGGCGAAGGACGCGGGGTCCCCGGGGTCGGGGCGGCGGCTCAGGCCGCGCACCTGGTGCCCGGCCCGGCGCAGGCGTTCCACGACGGGCCGTCCCAGGGTGCCGGTGCCGCCGGTGACGAGGACTGTCTTCATGCGCGCTCCTTCGCTTCCTGGAGAACCCATGCTAGGTCTCGGGGAACCGGGCGCGGCGGTCCCCTGCGGGGCGCCCCCGAGCGTGTCCGCGGCGGGGCTCCCCGCGGGCTGCCCCGACCGGGGGGCGGTGGTGTCTTTGCTGCCCGGTGTCCGGTTAGAGTGCTGGCGGCGTCGGCGCAGCGGAGCGTCCGAGCGAACGGTGAGGGAGTGTGCCCATGTCCGGGATCGCCGGGAGACTGACGGCAGCGGTCGGCGCGGAGCAGGTGGTCACCGACCCCGCCGTCCTTGAGGGCTACTCCCACGACGAGGCCGAATGGGCTCCCCACGGCCGCCCGGCCGCGCTCGTGCGCCCCCGCCACACCCAGGACGTGGCGGCCGCGGTGGGAGTGTGCGCGGAAACGGGCGTCCCGGTGGTCGCGCGCGGCGCGGGGACGGGGCTGTCGGGGGCGGCCAACGCCGTGGAAGGCTGGGTCGTGGTCTCCTTCGAACGGATGAACCGGGTCCTGGAGGTCGACCCCGTACAGCAGACCGCCACCGTGCAGCCGGGCGTGGTCAACAACGACCTGCGCGAGCGGGTGGCGCGCGACGGCCTGTGGTACCCGCCGGACCCGGCCTCCGCCCCCTGGTCGACCATCGGCGGCAACGTGGCCACCAACGCGGGCGGCCTGTGCTGTGTCAAGTACGGCGTCACCCGCGACTACGTGCTGGGCATGGAGGCGGTCGTGGGCTCGGGCGAGGTGGTGCGGCTGGGCCGGACCACCGCCAAGGGCGTGACCGGCTACGACCTGTGCGGGCTCATGGTGGGCTCGGAGGGGACCCTGGGCCTGGTCACCGAGGTGACGCTGCGGATGCGGCCGCTGCGCACCGGCACCGAGCACACCGTGGTGGGCTACTTCGACTCGCTGGTGGAGGCCGGGCGGGCCGTCGCGGCGGTCTCGGCCGCCGGGGTGGTGCCCTCGGCGATGGAGCTGATCGACCGCTTCTGCCTCCAGGCGGTGGACGACTGGAAGAACATGGGCCTGTCCGCCGAGGGCGAGGTGCTGCTGCTGGCGCGCAGCGACCAGCCCGGGGCGGCGGGCGAGGAGGAGGCCGACCGCATCCTGGCGTGCTTCCGGGCCGAGGGCGCGGTCTACGCGGTGCGCTCCACCGACGAGGAGGAGGCCGAGGCGCTCTTCGAGGCCCGCCGCCTGGCCTACCCGGCGCTGGAGCGGCTCGGCCCGCTGCTGACCGAGGACATGTGCCTGCCCAAGGCGAAGGTGCCGCTGATGCTGGAGCGCATCGAGGCGATCGGCAGGCGCTTCGACACCCGCATCGGCAACATCGCGCACGCCGGGGACGGCAACCTGCATCCCCTGTTCATCGTCCCGGCCGGTGACGAGGACGCCAAGAAGCGCGCGCAGGAGGCCTTCGAGGTGATCGTGGACGAGGCGATCGCCCTGGGCGGCACGGTCACCGGCGAGCACGGCGTGGGTCTGCTGAAGATGCGCGGGGCCGCCCGGGAGATGGGGCCGCACGTGCTCGCCATGCACCGGGCCGTCAAGGACGCCCTGGATCCCCGGGGCATCTTCAACCCGGGCAAGGTCTTCGCCGCGTCGTAGCGGACGGGTCCCGCGCGCGATCAGGTGTGTCGGGGGCCGGTGCGGACCGCGAACGCCGGGGTGCGAAGCCGCAAGAACGGCGGAACCGGTCGGGGAGTGTGCGGCGTCTCAGAGGGCAGGAGCAGCACCGCGCACGAGGAGACCCCCCATGGAGACCACCACCGTCCTGGTTCTGGTGATCGCGGCCCTGGTGGTCGTCGGCGTGGTCGCGGCGGCGGTCGCGGGGTCGGCCGCCGAACGCCGCCGCTCCCGCGGCCTGGCCCTGTGGGCCTCGCGTCAGGGGTGGCGCTACGACCGGGAGCGGCCCGAGCTGGTCGACCGGTTCGAGGGCGTTCCCTTCCTGGAGCGGCGGTCCAACGCCCGGGCCAGGCACGTGCTGTGCGCCGAGGCGCGCGGCCGCCGGGTCCTGGCCTACGAGTACGGCTACGCCGCGCCCCACCCCCAGCAGCGCCACCGCACCGTCGCGCACGTGTACACGGTGGTCGCGGTGGCCCTGCCCGCGGGCGTGCCGCTGCTCCAGGTGGAGGAGGCGGGCACCGGCGCCGGTGCGCCCCAGCCCAGGACGGACGGCGCCCGCGCCTGGAACGCGGGCGAGGCCGCCTTCGACGACCGGTTCGCCGTCGTGACCGGTGACGGCGCCTTCGCGGCGACCGTCCTGGGGGAGCCGGTGCGGGAGTGGCTGCTGTCGCGGGAGGGTGTGTGCCCGTTCCGCTTCGGCGGTCGGTACCTGCTGGCCTGGGAGCGCGGGCCGCTGGAGGCCGGCCGTGTCCGGGAGCGCGCCGACGCGGCGATCGACCTGCTGGAGCGGGTTCCGTCCGGTGTCTGGGAGAGCGCGCAGGACACCCTGGGTTAGGCGCCGGCGAACGCGGTGCGCAGGCGGCGCACCCCCTCGGTGATCTCGGCGGTTCCGGCCGCGCCGCCGTAGCTGAGCCGCAGATGTGGGGCGGTCGGCTCCGCAGGGAAGTAGGCCTGGCCGGGGGCCACCGCCACCCCGGCGCGCAGTGCCGCTGACGCGAGCGCGGTCTCGTCGGTCTCACCGGGCAGCCGCAACCACAGGTGGTACCCGCCCGCGGGCAGGTGCGGCGCCGCCAGTTCCGGCAGTTCCCGTGCCAGGGCCGCGGCCATGGCCGTGCGGCGCTCGCGCAGGCCCTCCGCGACCGCGCGCAGGTGGCGGCCCCAGGCGGGGGAGCCGACCAGCTCCAGCACGGCCTCCTGGAGGGGGCGCGCCACGAAGAAGCTGTCGACCAGCTGGATCGCGCGCAGGCGCCGCGTCACCGGTCCCCGCGCGGCGATCGCCCCCACGCGCAGGCTGGGCGAGGTCGCCTTGGTCAGCGACCGCACGTGCACCACGGTGCCGTCGGGGTCCTCGGTGGCGAGCGGGGGCGGCGGGGCGGCGGCGTCGGCGTGCGCCAGGTGGCGGGCGAAGTCGTCCTCCACCACGAACGCGCCCGCCGCGCGCGCGATCCGCACCACCTCGCCCCGGCGGTCGGGGGACAGGACCGCTCCGGTGGGGTTGTGGAAGAGCGGCTGGCACACCAGCACCCGCGCGCCGGTCGCCGTGAACGCCTGTTCCAGCAGGTCGGTGCGGACACCCTCGGCGTCGACCGGGACGGGGACGGGGCGCAGGCCCGCGGCCCGGGCGATGGCCAGGAGGCCGGGGTAGGTGGGTGACTCCACCAGCACGGGAGCCCCCGGGGGAGCCAGGGCGCGCAGCGCGGTGGTCAGCGCGCTCTGCCCTCCTGCGGTGACCAGCACGTCGGCCGCGCCGACGGGGCCGCCGATCTGGCGGGCGAACCAGCCGCGCAGCTCCTCCACCCCTTCCGCGGGCGGCCGTGCCCAGGCGCCCGGCCGTCGTCCCGCGCGGGCCAGGGCGGAGCCCATGGCGTGCTCGGGCTGGAGGCCGGGGTGCAGGTAGCCGCCGTTGAACGCGACGACTCCCGGGGCGGGCGGGGTGAGGGTGGCCAGCACTCCGGAGGCGTCCACGGTGCGCGGGGCCGGCTCACCGAAGGCCGCCGCCGTCTCGGCGCTCAGCGCGACCTCCTGCCAGGAGGTGTCGCCGACCGGGCGCTCGGAGGCGCCCCCGCCCGCCCGGAACGCCCCGGCGCCGGGGCGGGTGACCACCAGGCCCTCGGCGACCAGCGCCGCGACGGCCCGCGACACGGTCACCGGGCTCACGCCGTAGCGCTCCACCAGGACCCGGCTCGACGGCAGCTTCTCCCCTGGAGAGTAGCGGTTGACCTCCCTGCGCAGGAAACTGGTCAGATCTCGCACACTGCTACGCTGTTTCATGAAGACACAAGATAGCGCTATCGCGCCGCGCGGAGTAGCGGCGCTCGGTGCGACACTGTGCGCCGCGCTCGGCGTCCTCGGGTTCTCGTTCACCCTTCCGGCCACCGCGTGGGCCCTGGAGGGGTTCGGGCCCTGGAGCGTCGCGGTGGTCCGGTGCGCGCTGGCCGCCGTGCTGGCGGGCTGCTGCCTCGCGGCGGTCCGCGCCCCGCTGCCCGACCGCGTCCAGTGGCGGGGCATCGCCGTCGTCTCCCTGGGCTGCGTGGCGGCGTTCCCGGTGCTCAGCACGCTCGCCCTCCAGGTGTCCTCCACCTCCCACGCCGCGGTCGTGATCGGGCTGCTACCGATCACCACCGCCGTGTTCGCCCTGCGCCGCGGCTCGGTGCGTCCCTCCCGCCGGTTCTGGACGGCCGCCGTGTGCGGCGCCGCGGCCGTCGTCGCGTTCGCGCTGGTGCGCAGCGGCGGAACACCCGGCCTGGCCGACCTGTACCTGCTGGGAGCCCTGGTGCTGTGCGCCGCCGGGTACGCCGAGGGCGGTCGGCTGGCCGCGCACCTGCCGGGCTGGCAGGTGATCGCCTGGGCGCTGGTCGCCGCCGCGCCGCTGACCGTGCCCGCCGCTCTCTGGGCGCTGGCCGCCGAGCCGGTGGAGGCCGTGCCGCGCGCGCTCGTCGGTATGGCCTATCTCGGCGCGGTGTCGCAGTTCGGCGCGTTCGTGGTCTGGTACCGGGGGATGGGCGCGATGGGCGTGGCCCGGGCCAGCCAGCTCCAGCTCGCCCAGCCGCTGCTGACCCTGGTGTGGGCGGTTCTGCTGGTGGGGGAGACGCTGTCCCCGGCCGCGCCCGCCACGGCCGTCGTCGTCCTCGTGTGCATCGCCGTCACCCAGAGGTCGCGCGGCTGAGCGCGCGGGCGGGGCACGGGCGTCCCCGGCCGGGAGTGTGAGAGGGCGGCCTGTGCGGGTAGGGGCGCCAACGCGGCACGGAGGGTGCCGGAAGAGTCCAGCTGAGGGGGCAGCCATGGCCGACACGCTCAACGGCCGCCGGGTCGCGATTTTGGCGGCGGACGGGGTCGAGCAGGTCGAACTCGTCACACCGCGCAAGGCTCTGAGCGAGGAGGGCGCCACCATCGACCTGGTCTCGCTCAAGTCCGGGCGGATCCAGGCGATGAACGGCGACATCGAACCGGCGGACACCTTCGACGTGGACCGCGTGGTCTCCGAGGTCGGGGTGGACGACTACGACGCCCTGGTGGTCCCCGGCGGGACCGTCAACCCGGACAACCTGCGCTCGGACGAGAACGCGGTGGGGTTCGTGCGCGACTTCGTGGCCGCGGGCAAGCCCGTGGCCGCCATCTGCCACGGGCCGTGGATCCTGGTGGAGGCCGACGTGGTGCGGGGGCGCAGGGTGACCTCCTACCCCAGCCTGCGCACCGACATCCGCAACGCGGGCGGGACCGTGGTGGAGGAGGAGGTGGTCACCGACCAGGGGATCACCACCAGCCGCAACCCGGACGACCTGCCCGCCTTCTGCGAGCGCATCGTGCGCGAGTTCGCCGCCGAATAGGCGGCCTCCGCGTCCCACAGGGGCGCGGAAGCGACGACGGGGCGGTGGGCGCTGGTCGGGCGCCCACCGCCCCGTGTGTCGGGCGCGCCTACTCCGACTCGGGTTTCTCGGGGTGGCGGCGCAGGTGGAGGATGGCCGCGATGAGGCCGCCCCACACCAGGACGATGGAGATGGCCATCATGACGATCGCGCTGGTGGTCATCAGCGGTCCCCTTCCTTGGTCGTGGTGGCCGCGGTGTCGGCGTCCTGGCGTGCAAGGGCGTCGGCGCGCTTCCAGGGGAAGAGCGAGACGACGATCCCGAAGACGATCGCCCCGATGGCCAGGCCCCATCCGGCGGCCAGCAGGAACCCGGTCGAGTAGTCCTCGTAGTTCTCCGTCAGCTCCGTGCGCAGGCTGTCCCACATCATGAAGCCGAGCAGGATCGGGGTGACCACGCCCAGGGCGACCTTCCACCACAGGCCGAGCCGGATGGAGGAGATCGCGTTGGTGTGCTCCTGGAACATCGGCAGCTTGCGCGCGATCCAGCCGAAGACCACGATCATGACGAGTCCGGCCAGCGCGATGCCGTACTGGTTGATGAAGTGGTCGAACACGTCCAGGAAGTGCAGGCCCTCGGGCGTGGGGAAGAGCAGGATCGAGGCCAGCGCGGTGGCGCCGCCCACCAGCAGCACGGTCTGGACGCGGCCCAGACCGGTGCGGTCCTGCACGGCGGAGACGATCACCTGGACGATGCTGACCAGCGAGGTCAGGCCAGCGATCACCAGGGAGCCGAAGAAGAGCACCCCGAACAGCGCGCCACCCACGGGCAGGGTCGAGATGATCTGCGGGAAGGCGACGAAGGCCAGGCCGATGCCGTCGGCGGCGACGTCCTCGACCCCGGTGCCCGCCGCGGTGGCCATGAAGCCCAGGGCGGCGAACACGCCGATGCCCGCGAGCAGTTCGAAGGAGCTGTTGGCGAAGCCCGCCACCATCGCCGAGCCGGTCAGGTCGGCCTTGCGGCGCAGGTAGGAGGCGTAGGTGACCATGATGGCGAAGCCCACGGACAGGGAGAAGAAGATCTGCCCGTAGGCGGCGATCCAGACGCTGCCGTCGAGCATGTCGCTCCAGTCGGGGGTGAACAGGGCGTTCAGGCCGACCGCGGCCCCGTCCAGGGTGAGCGCCTGCACGACCAGGACCAGGAACAGCACCACCAGCAGCGGGATGAAGACCTTGTTGGCCTTCTCGATGCCGTTGCGCACGCCCAGCGCCAGGATGAGCAGCACCACGGCCCACACAGCGATGAGCGGCCAGGCCACGCCCGCGACGTAGCCCGAGACCATGCCGGGCCCCTCGCTCGTCTGGAGGAAGTCCTCGAAGAAGAACGCGTTGGGGTCGTCGCCCCACTGCTGCCCGATGGAGAACCAGGCGAACCGGACGGCCCAGGCCACGATCACGGCGTAGTAGACCGCGATGACGAAGCAGATGGCCACCTGCCACCAGCCGATGGCCTCGGCGGGCCGGGTGATGCGCCGGTAGGACAGCGGGGCGGAGGAGCGGTAGCGGTGCCCGATGCTGTACTCCAGGATCAGCAGCGGGATACCGGCGGTGAGCAGGGCGATGAGGTAGGGCAGCATGAACGCGCCGCCGCCGTTCTCGTAGGCGATGTAGGGGAATCGCCAGATGTTGCCCAGACCGATGGCGGATCCGATCGCCGCCATCAGGAAGCCCGCGCGCGATCCCCACTGCTCGCGAGTCTGTTGGACCATGTTCAGGTCTCCTAAATCATCCCGTAGTTCGCGATCCGCACGGTAGCAGGAGTTGGCCTGGTCAGCACCGTGGGGCGTCCAGACTGCGCGCGATGTCGCCCCACGATGCTCCTTTCGGTTCCTTTTGTCTAGACTCGCACTTCGGGTGAAAACGACAAGGGGCGCTTACCGGAAACCTTCAGGGGCCCTTGTGTACGCGCGTGGCGGTGACCGCCGGAGGTGGGGCGCCCGTGCGCCGCGGCTCGCCGTGGCGTCGGGAGACCGGACGCCTACGCGCCGCGGTGGCGCGGGCGTGCGCGCAGGCGCGCGTTGGGCAGCTCCGGAGCCGGGAGCGCCGCGCCGTCGTCGGCCGCGACCGCGGCGAAGCGCCGCACGCCTCCCTCGCCGGAGCCCTCCCGCTCGCTCTCCCAGGCGAGGCGGGCCCGCGTGATCTCATCGTGGTCGCGGCCGACGAAGTTCCACCACATGAGCAGGTCCTCGGTGAAGGGCACACCGCCGATCACCAGCACGTGCGCGGTCTCCTCGGCCCACAGCTCCACCTCCGTGCGCCCCTCGCCCGCGTAGAGCAGCGCACCGGCCTCGACGCTGTGGCCGAGGACCCGCACGGGCGCGTCCAGCGGCAGGACGCCGTGCTCGAAGGACTCCTCCAGGGGCAGGCGCACCCGGGCCCCGGGCTCCAGCACGACCTCGGCGCCCATGAGCGGGGTGTGCACGCGTGCGGGGGAGCGGCGGCCGTCCACCTCTCCGGCGATCACCGTGACCCTGGCCCCCGGCGCGTCCGTCCCGGGCAGGTCGAAGGCGGGCAGGTCGGCGTGGTGCTCGAAGCGGGCCGGTCCCTCCCGGTCGGCCTCGGGCAGGGCGATCCACAGCTGGGCGCCGTGCAGCAGCGGCGGGGCGTCGGCGGGGGAGCGCTCGGAGTGGGCGATGCCGTGCCCGGCGGTCATGAGGTTGAGCTGGCCGGGGCGGACCAGCTGGTCCGAGCCCAGGCCGTCCAGGTGGTGGACCGAGCCCTGGACCAGCCAGCTCACGGTCTGTAGGCCGATGTGGGGGTGCGGCGGCACCTGCATGCCGGGGCCGTCGGCCACACCGGTGGGTCCGTAGACGTCGGCGAAGCACCACGCGCCGACCATGCGGCGGTTTTTGCCGGGCAGGGCGCGGCGGACCAGCATGGCGCGCGGGCCGCCGAGCGGGACCTCGCGCGGTTCGAGGAGTTCGGTGTCGCCGGGCGCGGCGGTGACGGCGGGGGCGATCTCTCCGCCGCAGACGCGCTCCTCGGCGGGATGGGTGTCCAGGTTGCTCACCCTGCCGAAGTTAGTCGAGGCGGACCCGCTCCGGCACCTCCCGGGGAACATGCCGGAGGGCGTTTCGCGTCACCATCGCATGTGGACGTGTTCGGCGAAACCGAGCAGGCCGTCCACGGAGACGGACTCCTCCCCGTCGGGGCGAACCGTGCCGGTGTAGTGGCCGAAGAGCTGGTGGGTGTCGTTGACGATGACCCCGGCGTCGGTGCGGTCGGCGCGCTCGTGGAAGGGGGTGAACACCAGGTCGACCTGGTCCGAGCCGGGGGTGCGCACCCACCAGGGCTCGTCCGGGCTGTCGGGGTCGTAGACCCACTCCAGTTCCTCGCCGATCTTGGACAGGCGTCCGTCCACGCACAGGGCGTTCTCGGTCAGGCCGGTGCCGCGGGTCCACTGGCCGCCGAACTGGAGCCCCACGGTGCGTTCGCCGGTGCGGCCCGAGGCCGCGCCCCAGTTCCAGCGGGTGTCGTAGGGCCATCGGCCGCGGCCGTGGTCGAGCACGCCCCAGGCTCCGTCGAAGTCGAGGGAGTCGCGGCCCAGGCGTACCGAACCGCGTGCGGGCCGGGCGGTGTGCTTGGAGGTGTACTGGAAGCGGTCGGCGCTCCAGGGAATGACCACGCTCATGGTCTCGTGGCCCTCGGGCAGGTCGACGGTCAGGTCGGTGGGGGTGTCTCGGGCGTGGTCGCGCAAAAGGCGGCGGTCACCGGGGGGAGTACCGCGCACCCGTTGCCGCCCCGAAAACCGGGTGACGTCCCCCGAGCGCCCTGCCACTCTGGCTCTCTCCGGTGGGGGGAGCCCGTATGAGCGACTGCCTGTTCTGTCAGATCCGGGACGGCCGTGCGGTCGGCAGCCTGGTCCACTCCGACGACCTGGTGCTGGCGTTCATGGATCTGTACCCGGTCACACCGGGGCACGTGTTGGTGGTTCCCCGCGAACACCTGGTGGGCCTGGACGAGGTCGGTGACGAGCTGGGCGGGCGGCTGTGGAGCGTGGCCCGCCGCGTGGGCGATGCCCTGCGCCGGGACGCGGGGGCCGCGGACAGCGGCTTCCCGTGGCCCGGGCCAGTGCGCTGTGAGGGCGTCAACCTGTTCCTGGCCGACGGCGAGGCAGCGGGACAGGAGATCTTCCACCTGCACCTGCACGTCTTCGCGCGCTTCGCGGGCGACTCCTTCGCCGTCCACGCCCTGTGGGAGGAGGCCGACCGCGCCGAGCTCGATGGCCGCGCGGCCAGGCTGGGCGCCCTGCTCGCCTGACGGTTCCGGACAGCGGCCCCGTCCGATTGGTGAGCAGGCTGTACCGGGCGGCCTTGTCCGGTGCCGCCGACATCAGCGACCCGTTTGATTGTGCGAGAATTTTCGCACTATTATTGTGCGACAATAGTCGAACGATCATGGAGGCGATGGCAGTGGCTGCGGTACGGACCTACGTTCACCCCGAGACCGAGGAGATCTCACTGCCGCGTGTGCTGTTCGCGCTGAGTGAGCCGCTGCGCCTGGAGATGGTCCGCAAACTCGCCCGGGAGGGCGAGGTGGACAGCATCGACCTGGGACCCGACCTGCCCAGGTCGACCCTGACCCACCACACCAGCCTGCTGCGCGAGTCCGGCGTCGCCTTCGTGCGGGCCGAGGGGCGCAAGTGCATGATCAGCCTGCGCGCCGAGGACCTGGACGCCCGATTCCCCGGCCTGGTGAGCACCGTCCTGGCCGGGTACGCGCCCGAGTCGGACGACGAACACGAGGGGGAGCCCGGCGGCGCGGGCGCGCGGCAGGGGGCCGGCCAGTGATCCGCCGGCTGTGGCCACTGGTGGCCGCCACCGTCTCGCTCGGTATCGACGCCTACGTGCTGGCCGGTGTCCTGCCCGGGATCGCGGACTCGCTCACGGTGTCGGTGGCCGCCGTCGGCCTGGGCGTCACCGCCTTCACCGGCGCCTACGCGTTCGCCGGTCCGCTGCTGTCGGGACCTCTCGTCGCCGGTTCCACCAGGCGCGCCCTGGCCGTGGCGCTGGCCCTGTTCAACCTCGGCAACCTGGTCACCGCCCTGGCCCCCGGCATCGCGGTGTTCCTGACGGCGCGCGTGGTGGCCGGGCTCGGCGCCGGGGTCCTGACCGCGGTGGCGACCGCCACGGCCGCCGCGATGGTCGCCGACCACGAGCGCGGACGCGCCATGGCGCTGGTGACCTTCGGGCTGTCGACCGGAACGGTGGCGGGCGTACCGGTCGGCATGCTCATCGGCCAGTGGGCGGGATGGCGCTGGACCATGGGCCTGGTCGTGGTGATCGGCGCCGTCAGCATGGCCGCGATCCTGCTCCGCCGGGCACCGTACCCGTCCATCGCGGTGGTCCGGGTCGGTGAGAACCTACGCCTGCTCAGGGTCCCGGCGATCACCACGGGCGTGACGTCGGCCTTCCTGCTCGGGCTGGCGAGTCTGGGCCTGTACACCTACCTGGTCCCCATGGCGGACGAGCGCGGCCTGGCCCCGTTGGCGTTCACGCTGGTGTGGGTGTGGGGCGCCGGCGGCGTCGCCGCCTCGGCCCTGATCGGCAAACCCCTGGACGCCTGGGGGCCTCGGCGGCTGTTCCCCGCGATCGTGGCGGTTCTGACCTCGGCCCTGGCCGCTCTGGCGTTCCTGGACCAGGCCGCCGTGTGGGTCGTCGCGGTCGCCCTGTGGGGAGCCGCGGGGTGGGCGAGTGTGCCCGTTCTCCAGCACCTGCTCGTCCACGGGCGCCAGCGGCAGGCCATGGCGGTCGTCGCCTTCCAGATGGCCGCCATGTACCTGGGGTCGGCGGCCGGCGCGGCCCTGGGCGGTCGGCTGCTGGAGCACGGTACGTCCGCCGGAGCGCTTCCCGGCTGGGCGGTCGGGGCCGCGTTCGCGGCGTTCGTGCTCGCCCTGGCCATCACGCGCGGCAGGGCGGTGCGCCCGCCCGCGCGGACCGGGGCGGACCCCGACCGGTCCTGAGACCGCGGCGGTCGCGGGCTGAGGCCGCGGTCCCTCCGGCGCGGGGAGCGAGGCCCGCACCGCTGATCATCGGAGCCGCCGACGGGGTCCGAGCCCTGGGCGTGGGGTTTTCCGCGACAACCACCGAAGGCCCCGGGGCCAGGCGCCCCGGGGCCTTCGGACCGTCCTGTGGAGACCGGTGTCGAAACGCTTCACGTCGTGGCAGGTCCGGGGCCCCTCTGGTGCGCGGGGGTGGTTTTGCCGTAGGCTGGAAAGCGCTTTCATACGGAAAGGTGGTAACAACCCATGGGTGATCACGTGCTGGGTGTCGCCATGAACGGCGTCACCGGACGCATGGGGTACAGGCAGCACCTGACCCGGTCCATCCTGGCCATCCGGGAGGCGGGCGGCGTACGCCTGCCCGACGGCTCCCGGATCATTCCCGAGCCCGTCCTGGTCGGACGCTCCGAGCACAAGCTGCGCGAGATCGCCGAGCGCCACGGAATCGAGCGCTGGTCCACCGACCTGGACGGTGTGCTCTCCGACGACGACATCACGGTCTACTTCGACTCGCAGATCACACACGCCCGCGAGGCCGCCGTGCGCGCGGCCATCGCCGCGGGCAAGCACGTCTACGTCGAGAAGCCCACCGCCAGCACGCTCAGCGCCGCCCTGGAGCTGGCCAAACTGGCCCGCGACGCGGGCGTGCGCAACGGCGTGGTCCAGGACAAGCTCTTCCTGCCCGGCCTGCTCAAACTGCGCAGGCTGGTCGAGAGCGGCTTCTTCGGCCGGGTCCTGTCGGTGCGCGGCGAGTTCGGCTACTGGGTCTTCGAGGGCGACTGGCAGCCCGCCCAGCGCCCCAGCTGGAACTACCGCGCCGAGGAGGGCGGCGGCATGGTGCTGGACATGTTCCCGCACTGGCACTACGTCCTGGAGCACCTGTTCGGCCCGGTGCGCGCGGTCACCGCCAAGGTGGCCACCCACATCCCGCGCCGCTGGGACGAGGAGGGCCGGCCCTACGAGGCCACGGCCGACGACTCCGCCTACGGCATCTTCGAGCTGGACGGCGGCGTCATCGCCCAGATCAACTCCTCCTGGAACGTGCGCGTGGCCCGCGACGAGCTCGTGGAGTTCCAGGTCGACGGCACCCACGGCAGCGCCGTGGCGGGGCTGCGCTCCTGCCGCGCCCAGCACCGCTCGGCCACGCCCAAGGCGGTCTGGAACCCCGACCTGGAGGACCTGGGGCGCTACCGGGAGCAGTGGGAGCCGGTGCCCGACAACACCGAGTTCCCCAACGGGTTCCGCGCCCAGTGGGAGGACTTCCTGCGCCACGTGGTCCTGGACACCCCCTTCCCGCACGACCTGCTCTCGGGCGCGCGCGGCCTCCAGATGGCCGAGGCCGGACTCCAGTCGGCGCGCACCGGACGCACGATCGAACTGGACGAGGTCACCCTCGCATGAGCACACTCCTGCTACCCGCCGCCGACGGCACCGCCGCCCCCTACGCCCTGGGCGGCACCCCCGTCGACGCGTCCCCCCTTCCCCCCGCCCGCTCGCGCACGGCCTACGCGGCGGCCCACGTGGTCGCCGACCCCCTGGAGGCCAACGCCCCCGGCGCCCCGGCCCGCCTGGACTGGGAGGCCACCCTGGCCTTCCGCCACCACCTGTGGGACCAGGGACTGGGCGTGGCCGACGCCATGGACACCGCCCAGCGCGGCATGGGCCTGGACTGGGCGGCCACCGCCGAGCTGATCCGCAGGTCGGGTGCGGAGGCCGCCGCGCGCGGCGCCGCCCTGGCCTGCGGGGTGGGCACCGACCAACTCGACCTTTCGCACGCCGATCTGGAAAGCGTTATCACCGCGTACGGTGAGCAGCTCGACGTCGTCCAGGGCGCCGGTGCCACCCCCATCCTCATGGCCTCGCGCGCCCTGGCCGCGGTCGCCTCGGGCCCCGACGACTACGCCAAGGTCTACGCCGACCTGCTGCGCCGGGCCGACCAGCCAGTGATCCTGCACTGGCTGGGCACCGCCTTCGACCCGGCCCTGGCCGGGTACTGGGGCTTCGCCGACCCGGCCGAGGCGATCGAGCCGGTGGCGGCCCTGATCGCCGAGCACGCGGCCAAGGTGGAGGGCATCAAGGTCTCCCTGCTCGACGCCTCGCTGGAGGTGCGGCTGCGGCGGCTGCTGCCCGAAGGCGTGCGCCTGTACACCGGCGACGACTTCAACTACCCGGACCTCATCCTGGGCGACGAGCAGGGCCACTCCGACGCCCTGCTGGGGGTCTTCGCCGCCATCGCCCCGGCCGCCGCCCGCGCGCTGGCCGCCCTGGACGAGGGCGACACCGCGCGGTACCGGGCCCTGATGGACCCCACGGTCCCGCTGGCCCGGCACCTGTTCGCCGAGCCCACCTTCTACTACAAGACCGGTGTGGCCTTCCTGGCCTGGCTCAACGGCCACCAGAAGGGCTTCCACATGGTGGGCGGGCTGCACAGCGCCCGCGACCTGCCCCACCTGGCCCAGGTGGTGCGCCTGGCCGACGCCGCCGGGGCCCTGACCGACCCGGACCTGGCCGCGGCGCGCATGCGGGCGCTCCTCCAGGTGTCAGGAGTGGACCAGTGAGCACGGTTCCCGAGGGCGCCCAGGCGCCCCTGCCGACGACGGCCCCGGCCGCGGCGACCGTTCCGGCGGTCGTGCCCGGCGCGGTGGACGTGCCCTCAGGGCTGCCCGCCGCGGTGCCCACCCCCGAACCGGGCGACCCGCGCCTGGCGCGGCTCTCCCTCAACCAGGCCACCGTCAAGTACTGGAACCTGACCCAGGCCGTGGACGGCTGCCTGCGCGCCGGGCTGCCCGCCATCGGGACCTGGCGCGAACCGGTCGCCGAGATGGGCCTGGCCAGGGCGGCCGGTCTGCTGCGCCGGTCCGGGCTGCGCGTGTCCTCGCACTGCCGCGGCGGGTTCCTCACAAGCCCGGACCAGACCGCGGCCCTGGAGGACAACCGGCGCGCCGTCGACGAGGCCGCCGAACTGGGCGCACCCTGCCTGGTCATGGTCGTGGGCGGCATGCCCGACGGCGACCGCGACCTGGTCGAGATCCGTGAGCGGGTGGCGGACGGCATCGCCGAGCTGGCGCCCTACGCCCTGGAGCGCGGGGTCCGGCTCGCGCTGGAGCCCCTGCACCCGATGTTCTGCGCCGACCGCGCCGTGCTCTCCACACTGGGCCAGGCCCTGGACCTGGCCGAACGCTTCGACGCGGCCGCCGTCGGCGTGGTGGTGGACGCCTACCACGTGTGGTGGGACCCCCAGGTGTGGGAGCAGATCGCCCGCGCCGGGGCGGGCGGGCGCATCGCCTCCTTCCAGGCCTGTGACTGGGAGCTGCCGATCCCCGCCGACGCCCTGCTGGGGCGCGGCATGGTCGGCGACGGCCACGCCGACGTGCGCGCCCTGCGCCGCGCGGTGGACGCGGCGGGCTACGACGGCGACATCGAGGTGGAGATCTTCAACGAGCGGATCTGGTCGGCCGACGGCGACGACGTCATCGCCACCCTGGCCCGACGCCACGTCCAGCACGTCCTGTGAGGCCCCCGGGGGCGCACGCGCGCCCCCGGTCCCCCCGAGCTCAAGGAGCGAGCTTGACTTCTCTCCCAGCTGAAGCAGGGAGGTTCTTCCCTCGCGGGTTGAGTTTTCTGCTTCGTAGCCGGTTGCCGACCCGAACTAACGGCGGGGGACGGGATACCGTCCATCGGTCTCACACCAGCTCCCGCCCCTACTGTGTGGGCTTCGCCAGGATCACACAGCGGGGGCCCGACATCACTTCCCGCCAGCCCGGCGGTAGGCCTACCCGGACGTGGTTCTCGTCCGAGCCAACGCGAGTCAGGCTAGCACCGGTCCCAGCGTTGGTTCGCGGGTTCGGTGATTCTGGTGGGCGGTGATCTGCCTGGGGCGAACCACCGTTTCCCATTTTGCCCCCTAGAAGTCCGATTCCTCCCTGGCCTTAAGGCCAGAGTTTCTTAAGGACCCAGATGAATTTCGACGGAATTCTCTTCTTCCCCCTGACCCCCTTCGATTCCGAAGGAGGAGTGAACGAGGACGTGCTGGCCGAGCACGTCGCCTCGGGCGTGGAGCACGGCGCGGGCGGGGTGTTCGCGGCCTGCGGCACCGGTGAGGTGCACGCCCTGTCGGCCGCCGAGCACGCCGCGGTGGTGCGGCGGTCGGTGCAGGTCACCGCGGGCCGCGTGCCGGTGGTGGCCGGTGCGGGCGGCAGCGTGGGCACCGCCATCGAGCAGGCGCGCGCGGCCCGCGAACTGGGCGCGGACGCGATCCTGCTGCTGCCGCCCTACCTGGTGGGCGCGCCGCAGCGGGGGCTGGTGGACTACGTGCGCACGGTGGTCGCGGCCTCCGACATCCCGGTGGTGGTCTACCAGCGCGGATCTATGGTCTTCACCCCCCAGAGCGCGGCGGAGCTGGCCGCGATCCCCCGGGTGGTGGGGATCAAGGACGGGGTGGGCGACCTGGGGCGGATGCACCAGATCGTGATGGCGGTGCGCGACCTGCGCGGCGAGGAGTTCACCTTCTTCAACGGCCTGCCCACGGCGGAGCTGACCGTGGCGGCCTACCGGTCGGTGGGCGTGCCGCTGTACTCCTCGGCGGCGTTCGCGTTCGTGCCCGAGGTGGCCGACGCCTTCTACCGCGCCTCCCACTCCGGCGACCCGCTGGCCGACACCCTGATGCGCGAGTTCTTCGAACCGCTGGTGCGGCTGCGCGACCGGACGCCGGGGTACGCGGTGTCGCTGGTCAAGGCGGGCGCGCGGCTGCGCGGGGTGGACATGGGCGGGGTGCGCGCGCCGTTCACCGACCCCACCGCCGAGGAGGAGTCCGCGCTGGCCGAGCTGATCGAGACCGGCCTGTCCCTGGTCAAGGAGGGCTGACCGTGCGCGTCACCGAGGTCGGCGCCCAGGCCTTCCGGCTGCCGCTGCACCGGCCCTGGGACGGGGGCGTGGACCGCAACGACGTCGTGGTGGTGCGGGTGGCCACCGACTCCGGGCTGGTCGGCACGGGGTTCGCGTGGACCCCGCTGATCGGGGCCCGGGCGGTGGCCGCGCTGGTCAACGACGACCTGCGGCCCGCACTGGTGGGCGCCGAAGCCCATCCGGCCCGGTGGGACGAGTTGCGCTGGCATCTGCGCGAGGCGGGTACCAGCGGGCTCACCCTGATGGCGCTGGCGGGGGTGGACATCGCCCTGTGGGACCTGCGCGCCCGCGCGGCGGGGTCGAGCCTGGTGGACCTGGTGGGTCGGCGCCGGGAGTCGGCGCCGGCCTACGGCAGCGGGGTGAACCTGGACTACTCCCTGCCCGACCTGGTGGAGCAGGTGCGCGGGTGGGTGGAGGCCGGGCACGTCGCGGCCAAGATCAAGGTCGGCTCGCCCGACCCGGCCCGGGACGCCGAGCGGGTGGGCGCGGTGCGCGAGGTGCTGGGCCCGGACCGGCTGCTGATGGTGGACGCCAACCAGCGCTGGGACGTGCCCGGAGCGGTCCGGGCACTGGACGCGCTGGAGGGGTTCGGCCCGCACTTCGTGGAGGAGCCCCTCCCGGCCGAGGACCTGGAGGCGCACGCCCGCCTGCGTGAGCGCACGCGGGTGCCGTTCGCCGTGGGTGAGAACCTGCGCACGGTCGCCGAGTTCGAACGGGCCGTGGAGCTGGGGGTGTGCGACGTCGCCCAGCCCAACGTGGTGCGGGTGGGCGGCATCACCCCGTTCCTGCGGATCGCGGAGTCGATGGCGCGCCGCGGCGTGCTGGTGGCTCCGCACCTGTTGCCCGAGCTGTCGGGGCAGCTGGCGCTGTGCCTGCCCCGGGTGGCCATGGTCGAGGACATCGACCGGGCCTCCTTCGCCGCGCTGGGCGCGTTGGCCCGCCCCAGCGGGGTGGAGTTCGACCGGGGCCGGGTGCGCGCCGACACCGGCCACGGCCACGGCCTGGTGTTCGCCGACACGCTCACACCGGTCGCGGACGCTTCCCCCTAGCACCGGGTCGCGACCGGAAAGGGGCCGGGACGCCCCGTGGCGGTGGCGTCCCGGCCCCGTCATGAGTAGGAGTACTCAGCGGGGCCGGGTGCGCGTACCGATGTGGGGCGTCCCGGCCCGGTCCTAGGTTCGGGGCATGACCTCCCTCCTCGTGGGCCACGCCGCGGCGGCCCTGCACTTCGGTTTCCTCGCCTTCGTCGTGTTCGGCGGCGTGCTGTCCTGGCGCTGGCCCCGGATGTTCTGGGTGCACCTGGCGGTGGCCGCCTACGCGCTGGGCATCGTCATCGTCGACTGGCCGTGCTTTCTGACCGAGATCGAGAACTGGTCGCGGGCGCGCACCGGGCGGGCGGTGATGGAGAACGGCTTCATCGACTTCCACCTGACCGGGAACCTCTATCCGCCCGAGCACCTGCTCACCTCGCGCCTGGTCATGGCCGGGATCGTGGCGGTCACGTGGGCGGGCACGGGGTGGCTGGCCCTGCGCCGCCGCGCGGCGGAGCGGGCCGGGGTGTGAGGCGGCCGGGCCCGCCCGGAGCTGTCCCCCGCTGCCGGATGCTCAGGCCAGGAGTTCGCGTGCCAGCGCCCGGGACCACCAGCGCTCGACCCGGTCGGACTCCCAGCCGCGCTCGACGGTGAGCGTGGTGCAGACGTCCCATCCGCACCCGCACCGGTCCCGCCGGGGCGTCTCACGAGGCGCCGGACCGGGACGGTGGGGAGGTCGCCCGGTGCCGACCGCGGGGCTCAGCGGGTGGGCGGCGCGGTGCTCTCGCGCTCGACGACCTCGCCGCGCACCGTGACCACGCGGGGCTGGTCGCTGGGCTCGCTGTCCAGGGCGAGCACCGCCGCGCGTTCGCCCATCTCCTCCAGCGGCAGGCGCACCGTGGTCAGGGCGGGGGTGAGGTCGCGCAGGGTGGGGATGTCGTCGAACCCGGCCACCGACAGGTCGGTGGGCACCCGCAGACCCAGGTCGCGCAGCGCGGCCATCGCGCCCGTGGCCATGACGTCGTTGACGGCGAACAGGCAGGTGGCGTCGGTGCCCACCGCCATCAGGCGGCGGGTGGACTCGTATCCGCCGTCGCGGGTGAAGGCGCCGTGCACCACGTTGTGGTGGGCCAGCTCCAGGCCCGCGCCCGAGAGCGCGGAGTGGAATCCGTCCAGGCGTTCGCGGGCGGTCTGGAGGTCGGTGGGCCCGGCCAGGATGGCGAACTCCCGGTGCCCCTGGGCGATGAGGCGGCGGGCCAGGTCGGAGGCCCCGGTGTGGTTGTCGGGGGTGACCGTGTCCGCGGGCAGGCCCTCCTGGGACACGCACGCCACCCGCCCGCCCTGGCGGCGGAACATGCGGATCTCCTCGGACAGGCGCCGGTTGCTCTCCTCGTCGGTGGAGCGCGAGCCGACCAGCACGACCGCGCGGGCCCGGTGCGCGCGCAGCGTGGCCAGGATGCGGCCCTCCTTCTGCGGGGAGCGGTTGGTGGTGCCCAGCACCAGGACCAGCCCCTGCTCCTCGGTGTGGCGGGTGACCCCGGCGGCGATCGAGGAGAAGTAGGGGTCGGAGATGTCGTGGACGAGCAGGCCGACCAGGGCACTGCTGTTGCGGGCCAGGGTCTGGGCCGAGGCGTTGGCCAGGTAGCCGAGCTCGCGCGCACTGGCGGTCACCTTGTCACGCAGGCGCTGGCTGACCTGGCGTGTGCTGCCGTTGATCACCCTGGACGCCGTGGCCAGGGACACCCCGGCGTGCTCGGCGACCTGTTCCAGTGTCACGTAACCGGACTCCACGCCGCTCCCTCTCCTGCCTCGGCCCATGGGAAAACTCTTTCCTACCCTAGCGGAGCCCTCGACCAGCTCATGGACGCTCGGACGTCGCACCGGCACCACCGGCCCCGGACCCGTCCGGAGAGGCGGCTGACCGGTTCTCCCCGGCGCGCAGCTGCGTGCGCCAGGTCCGGGAGGGGGCCCAGCCCAGCGCGGTGCGGGCCGCCTGGGAGGAGAAGACCGCGCGGCCGTCGGCCAGGGCCGGGGCCACCGGGGCGGTGCCGGGGTGGTGCAGGGGCAGCAGGGCGTCGACCGGGACCTCGGACAGCGGGTCGGGGGCCATGGCGTTGAACACCTGGCCGCCGCTGACCTTGGCCGGGTTCTCGACGACCAGCGCGAACAGCTCGGCGGCGTCGCGGGCGTCGACGTAGTTGAACAGGGAGGTGGCGGCCAGGGCGGGGTCGGCCAGCCGCTCGGCCATGGTGTGTCCCAGCTGGGTGGGCGCGCCCTCCCACTCATCGGGGGCCACGACGTAGCCCGGGCGCACGCACGACAGGACGCAGGTGGCGGAGGTGCGCGCCAGGGCGCGCACGGTGTCCTCGATGATCGCCTTGCTCAGCCCGTAGGCGTGCCAGGGCGTGACCGGGTGGGCCTCGTCCAGCGGCAGGTAGCGGGGCGCCCAGGAGGGGGTGTTGTACCCGTAGACGGTGGGGCTGGAGGCGGCCACCGCCGAGTGGGCGCCGTGGGCGACGGCGGCGGAGAGCACCGCCCAGGCCAGGCCGGTGTTGATCTGGAGGGTCTCCACGTCGGGGCGGGCGAAGGGCACGGCGATCCCGGCCAGGTGGACGACGGCCTCGGGGCGGGCCCGGGTGAAGGCCGCCTCCAGCGCGGCCGGGTCCAGCAGGTCGGCGGTGACCGCGTCGACGCCCTCGGGCAGGTCGGCCGCGGCGGTGTCCACGGAGGTCACCTGGTGTCCGCGTGCGGCCAGGGTGGCCACGACGCTGCGGCCGAGCCGCCCGGAGCCGCCGGTGACGAGAACGCGCATGGGTGTTGTCTTCCTTCCCTCGCCCCCGTGCTCGGGGGAGTTGTCCACAGGTCGTACGGGGCACTGGTGCCGCCCCGCGCGGCGGACCTAACGTTGATATCGGGGGGGTCCCCGGGCCCGCCTGCTTCGTGCTGCGTCCGTCGCGCCCGGACCACCCTCGCAGAGCCCGCCCCCCGCAAAGCCCTTCTCCGCGAGGCGTGCCTCACAGACCGTGTTTTATGGGCCGTATCTCATGGGCCGTGTCTCATGGGCTCTCATGGGCCGGGCCCCGCCGGTTCGGCTCGCGGACCCACCGCGACACCGCCCCCGGTCCTGACGCGGAGCCCGGCCCACATCCAGGGCGACGGATCACGGATCACGGGCTCAGGGCAGCTCCCGCGCGGCCTCGGCCAGGGCCGCCAGCTCCACGGCTCCGTCGGTGCGCCCGTCGCGCACCGCCACACGCAGCCGCCGCTCCAGGCGCCCGCTCTCGGGCAGGGGCAGTCGGGCGTCCCACGCCAGCGCGGGCCCCACTCCCGGGTACTCCTTGGCCCGCAGGAACCACGGGTCGGTGTGCTCGCCTGGCTGGAGGAAGACCAGGGTCCACCCTCCGCTCACGGCCTCGTCCGCGTCCTCACCGCCACCACCGACCAGCGCCAGCCACTCCGCCCGCGAGCCGTGCAGGGCCTCCTCACCCTCCAACCCGCCCGCGCCGACGACGGCGGGCGGGGCCGCGGCCACGGGCGCGCGCCAGAACAGGCCCCCGTACCCGGCGCCGGGGCGGCCGTTGGTGGCGGGACTGCCGATGCTCAGGTCGCGTCCCGAGGTGTTGCGCAGCTGCGTGCGCACCTCCAGGACCCAGGCGCGCCCGTCCAGGCCCGCGGCCCGCACGGTGCGCTCCTCGCTCAGCATCTCGGCCCCGTCCGGACCGGTCCACGACAGCGCCTCGACGCGGCGGTCCGCGGCCAGCTCCAGCCAGGACACGTGCCGCTGGCGCCCGTGGTTGTCCAGCAGCACCGACCCCCGGTCGCGGGTGAAGGTGCGCCCGCCCCAGAAGCTCACCCCCGACACGTCGGGCACGGCCACGCCCACCCCGAAGTGGTGCAGGTGGTCGGCGGGCCGCTCCTCGGTGACCGGCACCCCGGCGCGGGTGCGCACCGGGTGCAGGTAGGGGCGCGGGGACAGGGTCGGCTCGATGTCGGTTCCGTCCCTGAGGACGGCCAGGACGCGACCGTCCAGGGTCAGAGTGTTCACGGCGTGGCCTTCGCGTCGGTCGGTCCCGTCCGGGCTGCGGGGGACCAGGCGGGGTCGAGTTCGGAGAACAGCGCCAGGTGCTCGGCGCTGCGGTGGATGAGGGTGTCGATGCCGGGGATGATCCGGCGCACCCCCTCCTCGGTGCGGTACACGTGCTGCATGCCCACGGGCAGCGCCACCGGGTCGGGCGCGGTGCGCACCGCTTCGAGCACGTGCATGAACGCCCGGGTGGCCTGGGGCGGCACCAGCAGCGGCCCGCCCCCGCGTACGTGGTCGACCAGGTTGGACATCAGGTGGGTGCGCGGGTGCGTGGTGGTGGCCGGGTCCCGGCCCGGCCGGTGCACGGTGACCCGGTCCAGCGTGTACTCGAACTCGATGCGTCCCAGGTCGCCGTGCACCACCAGGCGCGGCGGCAGGTGCTCGGGCGCGCACAGGGTCACCGCCAGGGTGATGGGCAGCCCGTCCGCGGTGCGCACGCGCACGCACGAGGTGTCGTCGGCCTCGATGGGGTGGGCGTGGAACATCTCCAGCTCCACGTCCCTCGGTGCCTCGGCCGCGGCTCCGGCCACGGCCAGCGCGGTGGCCAGGGCGTGGGCGAAGGGGTTGGTCAGCGCCCCGTCCACCACGTCGCGCCCCTGGAGGCGGCGCCGCCCCGCCCAGGGTGCGCGGTCGTAGTAGGCCGAGGTGCGCACCCACGTGCCCGAACCGCCGATGCCGCGCACGCGCCCCACCGTGCCCTCGCGCACCAGCGTGCGCACGGCCTCCACGGCGGCCGAGCCCAGGCTCTGGAAGCCCACCTGGCAGGCCAGCCCGGAGGCGTCCACGGCCGTGGTGAGCTCCTCGAACTCGGCCAGGGTCGCGGTGGTGGGCTTCTCCAGCAGCAGGTGGGAGCCGTGTTCCAGCGCGGTGCGGGCCAGGGGCAGGTGGGTGTGGATGGGCGTGGCCAGGACGGTGATCCGCGCACCGGTGCTCTCGATCGCCTCGCCCAGGTCGGCGTGGCAGGGCAGCGCGCCGTGCCCCTCCAGATCGTCGCCCTCGGCGACGGGGCGCTGGTCGCACACGCCCACGAGCCGGACCAGCCCGCTCTCCGCCAGCTCACGCAGGGAGCGCAGGTGGGCGCGGCCGTGGCCGTGGACTCCGGCCAGCAGCACGGGCACGGGCTCGGCCATCAGCTGCCCCCGAGCAGGTCGGCGACGCGGACAGGCGCCCCCGAGGCGATGGAGGCGTTGGCCGCCAGCCCGGTGAGCAGGGCGTTGCCGCCGTCGGAGTGGTCGGGGCGGATGCCGTCGTCCTCGCCGCCGAAGAGCGAGTCGAGCATGAGCTGGTCACCGCCGCCGTGGGTGCCCTCGCCCACCGCCACGGTGATCTCCTCGGGCGGTTGCCAGTGGCGGCGCAGCCACAGCCGGGCGCTGGTGTGCTCCTTGGGGGCGGGCATGCCGCGCACGGGCGTGGCCTCGTCCTGGTCGGGCGAGGTGTACTCGAACTCGGTCATGTCCAGCTCCAGGCGCCCCCGGCTGCCCGTGATCGCGATGCGGTAGCCCTCCCAGGGGGCGTAGGCGACCAGGTGGTAGGTCAGGCGCGCCCCGGTGTCGTAGCCGACCAGCACGGACATGTCGTCCTCGATGGTGATGCCGGGCCCGAAGACGTTGAGGTCGCGCCGGTAGCCGTCCTCGTGCTCGGCGTCCAGGTACAGGGCCCTGAGGTCGGGGCTGTCGTCCATGTGCAGGGCGAAGGGGTCGCTCTGGGCGGCGTCCTCGCCGTGGCCGCGCTCGTAGTCGGCGGCCAGGCCGTGGCGGCGGCCGTTGTCGTCGCCGTAGAAGAACAGCCTCCCCGACGCGAACACGTCGGTGGGGCGGGCGCCGATCCACCAGTTGACCAGGTCGAAGTGGTGGCTGGCCTTGTGCACGAGCAGGCCGCCGGACTGGGTCTTGTCGCGGTGCCAGCGGCGGAAGTAGTCGGCGCCGTGGCGCAGGTCCAGCAGCCACTCGAAGTGCACCGACCCGACCTCGCCGATGACCCCGGAGGCGATGAGGTCGCGCAGCTGGCGGTGGACGGGGTTGTAGCGGTAGTTGAAGCCCACGGTCACCCGCCCCCCGGTGCGCGCCTGGGCCTCGTTGATGCGTCGCAGCCCCTCCAGGTCGGCGGTCATGGGCTTCTCGGTGATGGCGTCGAGGCCGGCGTCCAGGGCCGCGACGACGTAGTCGGCGTGGGTGCGGTCGACGGTGCAGACGATGACCTCGTCGACCCTCTCCTCCTTGATCATGCGGACGAAGTCGTCGGGGGAGTAGGTCGGCACGGCATCGAGGCCGGCGTCGGTGACGATGCGGTTGTGCACGGCCATGCGGGTGCTGTTGGTGTCGCAGAGGGCGACCAGACGTCCCCGGTCCCGGTGGGTGCCGGTCAGGGCCCAGGTGTACATCCGGGCGCGGGAGCCGGTGCCGACGATCGCGTACCTGCGTGGGGTGGTGTGGTTCACACAGGGCATGGTAAACGCTTTCCCACCCGGCCGACAAGGGTGTCGACCAAGACGTGTCCGAGCATCCGCACCTCCGTAACTCATGACGAACCGTGCCCATCCGACTGCGGAGGGTGGGATTTCCCGTGCGAACGATCGCGGAGGCGGTGGGGGCGGAGCGATTCCCGTGCTTCCCGGGCCGCCGGAAGCGTAACGATATGGGGCTTGGATCACAGTTTTCGGGAAACCTGCCGTTGACACCCATGTAACCCGGTGCTAGAAACTGAACATCTTAGTACGTGGATAGCGCTTACCAGAACATGTTTCGGCAGTTCAACACGTGTTCTCGCCCACAGCGTACGCGTCTTCCGAACGAGATTGGCAGTTTCCATGATTCCAGGACCGCACGCGCCCGCCAGCGCTCCGGCGGTGGCCCCACAGGAGGGTGGATCCCCGTGAGTGCCCTCCTGCAACGGCGGCCCGACAAGGCCCCCGAGGACCCGGCCGGTGCCAAGCCGCGCCGCCGGGTCGGCAAGAGCCCGGCCCCGGGCAAGCGGCGGAACGAGAACCTCGCCGCCTACGGCTTCCTGGCCCCGTGGTTCATCGGCCTGGCGTTCATCACCGCGGGCCCCCTCCTGGCCTCCCTGTACTTCTCCTTCACCGACTACAACCTCATCGGTGACTACGAGTGGGTCGGCCTGGAGAACTACCAGCGGATGTTCGACGACGAGCGCCTGCACAGCGCGCTCAGGGTCACGTTCGTCTACGTGTTCGTGTCGGTGCCGCTCCAGCTCGCCCTGGCCCTGGCCCTGGCGATGGTCCTGGACCGGGGCGTGCGGGGGCTTCCCCTGTACCGGTCGGTGTACTACCTGCCCTCCCTGCTCGGCGGCAGCGTGGCCATCGCCATCCTCTGGCGCCAGGTCTTCGGCGCGGAGGGCCTGATCAACCAGGTGCTCGCCTTCTTCGGCATCCAGGGCGAGGGCTGGGTCTCCCACCCCGACTACGCGCTGGGCACCCTGATCGTGCTCAACGTGTGGACCTTCGGCGCGCCCATGGTGATCTTCCTGGCGGGTCTGCGCCAGATCCCCGTCATGTACTACGAGGCCGCCGCGGTGGACGGAGCGGGCCCCTTCCGCCGCTTCTGGAACATCACCGTCCCGATGCTCACCCCGATCATCTTCTTCAACATGGTGTTGCAGTTCATCAACGCCTTCCAGACCTTCACCCAGGCGTTCGTGGTCAGCGGCGGCACCGGCGGCCCCTCGGACTCCACGCTCTTCTACACGCTCTACCTCTACCTACGCGGCTTCGGCTCCTTCGACATGGGCTACGCCTCGGCGATGGCCTGGCTGCTGCTGATCATCATCGGCGGGTTCACCGCGGTGAACTTCATCGCCTCCAAGTACTGGGTCTTCTATGGCGACTAAGACAATGGCTCCCGTGACCTCCAAGGAGCGCACGCGGGCCGAACGCACACGACGGCTGATCACGCACATCGGGCTCATCGCCTTCGGGCTGATCATGCTCTACCCGCTGCTGTGGATGCTCTCCAGCTCGTTCAAGCCCACCGAGGAGATCTTCCGCGCCCCGGGCCTGATCCCCGAGACCTTCACCCCGGGCAACTACACCGAGGGCTGGAACGCGCTCCAGTTCCCGTTCCACCACTACCTGCTCAACTCGGCGGTCGTGGTGGCCGGGGCGATCGTGGGCAACCTCATCGGCTGCTCGATGGCGGCCTACGCCTTCGCCCGGCTGGAGTTCCGCGGCAAGCGGCTGTTCTTCGCCACCATGATGGCCACGATCATGCTGCCGATCCACGTCGTGATCGTGCCGCAGTACATCCTCTTCGCCGAGCTGGACTGGATCAACACCTTCCTGCCGCTGATCGTGCCCAAGCTCCTGGCCACGGACGGGTTCTTCATCTTCCTCATGGTGCAGTTCATCCGCGGACTGCCCCGTGACCTGGACGAGGCGGCGCGCATCGACGGCTGCGGCCACGTGCGCATCTTCTTCCAGATCATCATGCCGCTGTCCCTGCCGGCCCTGGCCACCAGCGCGATCTTCACCTTCATCTGGACCTGGAACGACTTCTTCAGCCAGCTGATCTTCCTCACCGACCCGTCGATGTACACCGTTCCCGTCGCCCTGCGCACCTTCGTCGACTCGACCTCGCAGACCTCCTGGGGTCCGCTGTTCGCCATGTCGATCGTCGCCCTGGGACCGGTCTTCGGTTTCTTCCTCGCGGGTCAGCGATACCTCGTCAAGGGCATCGCCACCACCGGAATCAAGTAGTCGAAGGGAACCGAACTCATGCACGCACACCCTGGCAGCGGGCGCCCCCAGGCCCGTCGCCGCAGCCCTTTCCTCTCCGTGGCCGCGGGAGTGGGCGCCATCGTGATGGCGGCCACCGCCTGTGGCGGCTCCGAGGCCGACGACGGCACCGTGGAGCTGCGCTTCTCCTGGTGGGGCGCGGACGACCGCCACTCCACCACCCAGCAGGTCATCGACCTGTTCGAGGCCGAGAACCCGGGCATCACCATCGTCCCGGAGTACACCGACTGGGCCGGGTACTGGGACCGCCTGGCCACCAGCACCGCCGCCAACGACGCCCCCGACATCATCACGCAGGAGGAGCGCTACCTGCGTGAGTACGGCGACCGCGGCGCCCTGCTCGACCTCAACGAGGCCGGTCTGGACATGTCCGGGATCGACCCCCTGGTCGCTGAGAGCGGCGACCTGGACGGACAGACCTTCGGCGTGGCCACCGGCGTGAACGCCTACGCCATCCTGGCCGACCCCCAGGCCTTCGAGGACGCGGGCGTGGAGATGCCCGACGACGAGACGTGGACCTGGGACGACTACATCGAGATCTCGGCCCAGATCAGCGAGGCCACCGACGGCGAGACCGTGGGCACGCAGAGCATGTCCTACAACGAGACGGGCTTCCAGATCTTCGCCCGCCAGCGCGGGGAGAACCTCTACGCCGAGGACGGATCCCTCGGCTTCTCCCAGGAGACGCTGGAGGAGTGGTTCTCCGTCACCGAGCAGCTGACGGAGAACGGCGGCCAGCCCGGCGCCGCCGAGAGCGTGGAGATCGAGGCGGGCGGCCCCGACCAGTCGGTGCTCTCCACCAACCAGGGCGCGATGGCCCACTTCTGGACCAACCAGCTGGGCGGCATCTCGGCCTCCTCCGGCCGCGACATCGAGCTGCTGCGCTACCCGGGTGAGAGCACCGAGGACCGCACCGGCATGTTCTTCAAGCCGGCCATGTTCTACTCCATCTCCGCGGGCACCGAGCACCCGGAGGAGGCGGCGCTGTTCGTGGACTTCCTGCTCAACAGCGAGGAGGCCGCCGAGCTGATCCTGGCCGACCGCGGTCTGCCCGCCAACGTGGACGTGCGCTCGCACATCATCGACTCCCTGCCCGAGGCCGACGCCCGCAGCGCGGTGTTCCTGTCCGAGATCGAGGGCACGATCGTGGACGGCAACCCGCCGCCGCCGATCGGCGCGGGCCAGGTCGTGGACATCACCAAGCGCGTCACCGAGGACCTGACCTTCGGCGACCTGACCCCGGCCGAGGCCGCGGAGCAGTTCATCGCGGAGGTCGAGGCGGCCACCGGCGAGGCCTGATCCAAAAGGCGCGGATCCAGCACCAGTACGCGGGCGGGCCCGGCGGGAGGAGACTCTCCCGCCGGGCCCGCCCGCGTGTGCGGTCCGCCCGGGCGATGGCGGGGACCGGCGGTCGTTCGGGGCGGAGCCCCGAGGGCGCCCGTGCGCCGCCCCTCGTTCCTCAGGGGGAGGCGGCGACCGGCGGCTGCTCGGGGTCGGACTCCGGCGGCGCCGGGGCCGGGGGCACGGCGGTCTGGGCGACGAAGGCACCCGCGACGATGACGGCGGCGCCGACGGCCTGCACGGGGGTGAGCGCCTCGCCCAGCAGCACCCACGCCAGCACGATCGCGGTGACCACCTCCAGGTAGGCGACCGCCCCGGCGACCTGCGGCGACAGGCGCCGGATCGCCGAGATGCCGAGGAAGTAGGCGAGCGCGGTGCACACCAGGCCCAGCCACAGGGCCGCCGCCCATCCGGGGAAGGAGAACCCGCCGAGCGCGACCGGGTCGGCGAGCATGTGCCAGGGCAGCGTCCAGGGCCGGGCCAGGACGCCCAGCAGCACCGCGGCGACCAGAGAGCCGAAGGCGACCACGGCCAGCGGGTGGGTGTCCTCGTCCATGCTGTCCGAGAGCAGGAAGAAGGCGGCCTGCGCCGCGGCGGCGCCCAGCGCCAGCCCCACGCCGACCGCGTCCAGGCGCACGCCCGCCCACACCTCCAGCAGCAGGCCGAGCCCGGCCACGGCCAGGACCACGCCGACCACGGCGGCGGGGGAGACGCGGGTGCGGCGCACCACGCGCAGCCACAGCAGGACCAGGACCGGGCCGAGGAACTCGATGAGCAGGGCGATGCCCACGGGGATGCGCGCGATGGAGGCGAAGTACAGGGCCTGGACCCCGGCCATCGGGAAGACGCCGTAGGCCAGGACCAGCAGCGGACGGCGACGGGCGATGCGCCAGTGGGACAGGGCCACGGGCAACAGCAGCAGCGCCGCCCCGGCCACGCGCAGCCAGGTGACGTGGAGGGAGTCCATCCCCGCGTCCAGCAGGGGGCGGGCGAAGACGCCCGATCCGCCGAAGGCGAGTGCCGAGGCGAGCGCGAAGGCCAGCCCCGAGCGGCGGTGGCGCGCGGGTGGGACGGACACGGCGGTGCTCCCGGGGGGGTGGTGGGGACATGGGACCGCTGACGAGCATACGGCCGGGGCCTGCCGGGGACCTCGGGCGGCGGGGCGCCCTCCGGTGACGGGCGGTGCGCGGAGGGCGTTCGCGACCGCGTTCCTTTCCCGCGGGGCGGCGGGTGCTGCGCGAGGGTCCGCGACCGGTCGCGGACACGGGAGGCGCTTCGGGTCGGGCTCCTGCGGCTGTGGGCCGGCGCCGGGGGCCAACGGGCGATCGCGCCCCTCCCCGGGCGGAGCACCGGGCGAGGGCGGCTCCGCTCCGGTGGCGGTGCGGCTGGCCTCAGCCCCGTGCGGGAGTGAGGTCGATCTGGGCCCAGGAGACGTCGTGCCAGGCGTCGAACTTGCGGCCGACCCGGCGCATGAGGCCCGCGTCCTCGAAGCCCAGGGAGCGGTGCAGGCCCAGACTGGCGTCGTTGGGCAGGGTCATGCACGCGACGGCGGTGCGCATACCGCGTTCGGCCAGGCGGGGCAGCAGTTCCCGGTACAGGGCGCGGCCCGCGCCGGTGCGCCTGCGCCCCATGGCCAGGTAGACGCTGACCTCGCACGTCCACTGGTAGGCGTCGCGGGCGCGGAAGGGGCCGCCGTAGGCGTAGCCGACGACCCCGTCCGCGTCCTCCAGCACGATCCAGGCGTGCCGCCGCTGAGCCGCGGCGATCCGCTCGGCCATCTGCTCGGCGGTGGGCGGCTCGTACTCGAAGGTGATCGCGGTGTCGGTGACGTAGGGAGAATAGATCGCCGCGCACGCCGGGGCGTCCGCGGGTGCCGCGTCGCGGACGGTGAGGGTCGGCATCGAAGTCATGTCGACCATGGTATTCATCCGAGATCCCTATAGTGAACGTCATGAGCGACACACTGGGACCGGCCCTGGCTTCGACCCTGCGCGAGCTGCGCCGGACCCGCGGGCTGAGCGGAGGGGCCCTGGCCGAGCTCTCCGGTGTCTCCCGGGGCATGATCAGCCGGATCGAGAACGGCGAGGCCCAGCCCACCGCCTCCCTGCTGGGACGGCTCGCCGCCGCACTCGGCATCACCCTGTCGGAGCTGGTCGCCCGCGCCGAGCAGGGCGACCGCCGCCTGGTCCGCGCGCACGAGCAGCCCGTGTGGACCGACCCAGGGACGGGCTACCGGCGGCGCGCGGTCTCGCCCGCAGCCGGTGGCCCGATCGAGCTGGTGGAGGTGGAGCTGCCGCCGGGGGCGCGGGTGGGCTTCCCCGCTCAGGCCTACGCCCTCACCCACCACCAGATCTGGGTGCTGGAGGGCACGCTCGCCTTCCGCGAGGGCGGTGCGGAGTACGTGCTGGAGCGGGGCGACTGCCTGCACCTGGGCCCGCCCGAGCCGTGCGAGTTCCACAACCCGACCGGAGAGGACTGCCGCTATCTGGTGGTCGTCTCCCGGCGCAGCGCCTGAGTCCGCGGCCCTGCGCGGGCACACCGGGAACCGGGGGCGGGCACGACGCTCCCGGCGCCCCGCGGGTCAGCCGTCCGCCCCACCCGCGGGGCCCGGAAGCCGTCAGGCGCCCGGCTCAGGGCACCAGCGCCCCGACGAACACCGCGCGCTGGTCGGCCAGCCAGGACTGGCGGCGGTCCCAGCTCTCCCACCCGCCCGTCCGCTCCAGGTCGCGGGCGAACAGGCCGTCACCGTTCTCGACCCGCTCGGCCACGAAGACACGGGCGACGGCCGTGTAGTCCTCGACCGTCTCGGGCAGGGCGCGGCGGTCGTCGGGGGAGAGGCCGTAGGCGTCGGCGAGGGCGCGTAGCCGGTGCGGGGCGACGCTCCCCTCGTGCGGGGTCCCGGCGGCCGACACCGGGTCGAGCGCGGGCGCCAGGTAGTAGGCCAGCGCCGCCACGTCCCAGACCGGACGGCCCGGCGCGGCCAGGTCGAAGTCGATCAGGGCCGAGGCCCGGCCCCGGCGGAAGACGATGTTCTCCAGGCAGGGGTCGTTGTGGCACAGGATCGGGCCGCCCTGGGGATCGGCCATCCCGGTGGAGCCGGTGTTCCAGGAGGCCGAGGCGTCCACGGGCACGCGTGCGGCGGCGTCGTGGTAGCGGCGCAGCAGCTCGGCGGCCGAGCGCAGGGTGTGCTCGGTGAACGCCCAGTCGGGGAACGGCGGAAGGGCGACGTCCCCCTCCACGAAGGTGAGCTCCTCCCGGCCGTCGTCGCGCAGCCGGAGCGGCACCGGAGCGCCCCTGAACCCGCTCTCGGCCAGGGCGCCCAGGTGGGCGTGGATGGCGGGCGCGGCGGGTGTCGCGGTGCGCACGACGTGGCCGCCGTACCGGAACACCGTGGTCATCATGCCACCGGCCAGCCGCTTCCCCCTGTTGTCGGTGCCGCTGTCGGTGTCGGTCGGGTGGGTCATCGCTCTCCTCGGGGTTGGGAGGACCTGCGGCGGCGGGTCTACTTCGAAACTACTGCCAGTGCCCGCCCGGGGGGAGGCCGCGCCGCGTCGAAGGTCGTCCCGGAGGAGGAAAAACCCGGTCACAGCAGGGGAACCGGGACCGGACGCGACCCCCGGGCCAGCGACTCGGCTCCGGCCACCCCGACCAGGGAGGCCGCCACCGCCGCGCGTACCGGCACCAGCGGCTCGGCGCCGTGCTGGACGGTGTCGCGAAAGCCACGCAGCAGGCGCACCGTGCCCTCCGCTCCGCGCTCCACGGGCGCTCCGTCCAGGATCAGCGCGGGCGGGACGCGTTCCTCCTCGCGGGCGCTGCCGTCGGGGCGGGTCCACCCCTCGTGGCGTACGCGCACCGACCAGGCGCGCTCTCCGCGTGCCCGCACCGACTCGGCCAGTCCGAGGGTGCCGCGCACCGACACCCAGCTCCAGTGGCTGTCGGGTTCGCCCTGGAGGAAGCCGTTGCGGGTGACGGCCAAGGCGCCCGTGGACAGGCGCACCACCATGGTGCTGGCCTGGCGCGGCGCGGCCTCGTCCACGGTGAACGCGCTGACCTCCACCGGATGCGCCCCGGTGATCGCCAGGATCGGCGACAGGGAGTGGGTGCAGTAGGCGGTGGGGGCGATGCGCCCGCGCCAGTGGGCGGGGTCGCCGGTCAACCCGCTGACGCCCTCGGGGGACATGCCGTGCAGGTAGTCGGCCTCGATGAGGCTGATCCGGCCCAGTTCGCCCATCCGGACGGCCTCGCGGACGAGCAGCACGTGCGGGTGCAGGGTGTAGTTCTCGGCCAGGGAGTAGGTCGCCGACGAGCGGTCGGCCGCCGCGACCAGCGCCCTCGCCTCGGCCTCGTCGGCGCACGCGGCGGTCTCGGAGAGCACGTGGACGCCGCGGTCCAGGAAGGTCCGGGCCAGGGGCGCGTGGGCGTCGAAGTCGTTGGCCAGGATCACTCCGTCCAGATCCTGGTCGAGCAGGTCCTGCCAGCGTCCGGCGAGGGTCGCGCCGGGCAGCCGCTCGCGGGCCGCGGTGCGCGGGGCGGGATCGCGGTCGCAGGCCGCCACCACGTCCATGCCCAGCCTGGCGGCCCACTCCGCCAGGTGCAGACCCATCCCCAGTCCCACCACTCCCACGCGCATGGGGGCATCATCGGCCCCCGCGCGGCCGCGGGGCAACGGATTTTACGCGCGGCACCGCGAGGTGGGCCCGAATCGTCGGGCGTGGGGCGCGTCACGTGCGCGAAGCGGCCGGAACACCGGATGGCTCAGCGGGTTCAGGCCAGACCGGCGGCGACCCACACGGTCCCGGCGCCGCCTGTCCGCCTTACCTGGACCTCCATCCCGGCGCCACCGCGCAGAGCCAGCGGCACGCGCAGGCGTGAGGGGGCACCGCCGAGTTCCAGCTCCGGCCCCGACGCCGCTCCGTCGACCACCACCCGGGCCAGCCCCGTGGTGCCCGCGTCCGCTCCCCCCGCGAGCAGCACCCGCGTGTGACCGGGGTCCTCCTCCCACCAGGTGTGTCCGACCGTCTCCCAGGTGTCGGAGGAACTGCTCCACTGGTCGTGTGCCCGCGCTGGCAGGATCGGACCGCCGACGGGTGGCGGGGCCTCCGGCACGACGGATGTGCGGGCCGCCGAGGTGGCCCCGCCGGAGTCCTGTCGGGACGCCTCCAACCGGGCCAGACGGCGACGGATGTCGCGCAGCTGGTCGAGGAGCGTGTCCGGTCGGTTCACACGGCTCATGGCGTCTCCTCCACCGGTATGACGGTGAGTCGGATCAGTTCCTCCTCGGCGTCGTCGCCCGGGGAGACCTCGTACTCCACGATGCGGGTCGTGACGTCGACGGGACCGGAGAAGAACGGGTCGTCGATGATGACGCGGGCCGGATCGCCGACCCGGTAGGTGCCCAGATACGGCGGGCGGTCGGCGCGCACGGTCAGCTCGGGGAGGGTGACGGGGCGCTCGAGGTTGTGTCGGCGCTGCTCGGCGAGGGCGCTCAGCAGGCTTCGGTCGCTGATGTCGAGCGCGGCCACGGCGCTCTCCAGCAGAGGCAGGGGCCGTGGACCGGGCGTGGTCGCCGCCGCGTACTCGATCAGCTGTTCGGCGCCGCTGCCCGCGCCTCGGGCGAACACCCGGTTCGCCGCGTCGGCGGCGTCCACCGGCCAGTCGAAATCGACCAGCCCGGCCCCGTACTCCCACAGGTGCGCGGTCCCCGTCTGGCCCAGCTGGGGTGAACCGAAGAGGATCGACCGCTCGGGGACCCCCCGTACGTAGCGGACGTCGGAGACGAAGTCGAAGCCGTCGGCGGCGTCGGACAGGTCGGAGAGCGCCTCCAGGACCGGCTTGAGGTCGAAGGGCTGGTAGGCGGCGGTTCGGGGAACGTGCGGGGCGGTACCGCTCCGGCGTACGCGGATACCCAGGTCACCGTTTGGCGGCCTCTGGGCGAGGTCGATCAGCGACTCGGCGATGGAGAGCTGGTCGACGCCCTCTCCTCCTTCGGCGGGGAAGCGGACCGGCGGCTGCTCCGCGATCGGGATCCCGGGTCGCAGCGGATGGGGGAGGACGAAACGGTGCTCGAAGTAGGAGAGGAAGTCGGCGGCGCTCACTTCCAGCATGCCGTCCGCGGCCGCGTAACGGGTGGTCCAGACGATCCCGCCCCACACCAGGACGCCGTCGCGGTCCACGTACAGCGCGGTCCTGCCCGGCTCGGTGAGTCGTCGGGGCGCCAGCGCCCGCACACCCGGGTCGCGGGTGGGCAGGGTGCCGCGGAAGGTGCCCGGGGCGTTGAGGACCCGGGTGAAGCCCACTCCCGTCAGCGGGAGGTCGCCGATGATCTCTCCGCTGAGCAGGTCGGCGGCGTAGTAGGTGTAGGTGGCGCTCATGGCGCCGTGGTGGGTGTGTCGGGGAGGCCGGCCTCCCAGGGCGCGTCCGTGTGCCAGGACACGTTCAGGTACACCCACTCTCCCGCGACGATCGCGCCGGGGTCCACACGTGGCAGCGAGTTGAGCCACAAGGTGCCGCCGGAGACGGCGAAGCGCCTGATGCCCACCTCCGTGCGCACGAGGGTGTGGAAGGAACCGGAGGAGGGCAGGAACGCCTGGTAGTCGGCCAGGGAGCCCAGTGTCGGCCGTCCCTCGTCCGTCGTCTTGGCGACGCGCCCGGCCAGGTGGACGGTGTCGTCGACGCGGCGGATGCGCAGCGAGGACACCTCCGTGCCGCCCTCGGAGTAGGTCCAGTCGGCTACCACCCCCGTGAACTCCAGCCAGCCGGTGTCGCGGCGGCGGCGGTGCGCCTGCCAGCGGTCGCGGTGGAAGGACTCCAGGTCTCCGGTGTCGAGCCGGTGCAGGTACAGGCCCTGGTGGGGGTTGACGGGGCGGGCGGCCTCGTCGCGTACGGGCAGCACGCCGCCCACCGCGCAGGTGAAGGGATGCTCGCGCCACAGCGCCCGGATGTCCGTCCCGAGCACGAACTCGGCGTTGGCCGCCACCCTCACGAGGGCCAGCCGGATCGCGGGCCCCTCGGGTTCGGGGGGTTCCCACCCCTCGCTCTCCTGGCCGGTGAGGACCACGATCTCCAGTGCCCGTGAGTCGGCCGTGCCGGTGAGCAGGGCCGCGATGAGGTCCGTGCGGTCGTAGACCTCCTCCGGCGGATAGTCCTCCAGGAGCCGGATCGTGTGGGTCTCGGGCAGGGTGACCAGGTAGGGCCCCTCGTCGGTGTCCATCACCGCCTGGAACGGATCGACCGAGAGGACCCCGGGTCCGGACCCGGTCGCCTGGCTGACCCTGCCGGGTGTTCCCGGACCGGGACGAAAACCCGAGCGGACCCGCCCCGGACGGGTGTCCTCGCCGGTGGCCGGCGTGACCAGCAGCCCGGTGGACAGGCGTGCCTCCTGGGCGGTCATCTCGTTGACCCACGCGGGCCGACGTGTGTTCATGCTGGGGAGTTCTCCTCCGTGGTCGTGGAAACGGTGTGTCGTCAGAGCCACGCGTCGCGCCAGACCCCGCTGAGCCGAGCGCCGGGGTCGCCGTCCGCGGTCCGGAACGTGATCTGGTTGGTGCCCGGGGCGAGGTCGAACCACCGCGAGCCCGACCGCAGGGCGGACCGGCGCGACACCGACCCCGGTGACGTGGACGTGCCGAGCAGGACCGTGCGCGCGTCCACGTCGACGTCGAGCCGCTGCCCGGAGCGGAGCGTGATGTCGAAGGCCAGGTGTTCGCCGGTGACGGCGTGCTGCACCACCGGGTCCACGCAGGGTCCGGTGATCTCCCACCTCGGAGCCGTGGGAATGGTCCCGGCGTTGCGCGCGGTGAACCGGCCGCCCTGCTCCTCACCGAAGCCGAGGGGGAAGGCCAGGGGGAAGGCCAGGCCCGGCGGCCGGGTGGGAGGCGCCGTGGTGGCGCGTCGCTCCTGGTGGGAGTAGCGGGTGGGGTCGGGCGCGGTCACCTGCAACGACCATTCGAAGGCGTAGGGGGTGGTGTCGCGGGTGCGGCTCCCGTCGGTGAGGCGAACGCGTACCTGGCGGGTCGCGGTGTGTTCGCGCACCACGAGGGGGAAGAGCCGCGACCCGTCGGCGAGCAGGGCCGCGAAGGTGTCCTTGGCCCGTTCCTTCGTCGCGCGCGAGGGCGCTATCGCGACGCCCTCCAGGGTGATGACCCGCGGTGTCCGGTAACTGGGCGCGTCGAAGGCTCCGTGGCGCTGCGGGCGGTCGGTGAGGTCCACGCGCGGCGGCGGGGACCCGGTCCACCCCTCGTCACTGACGATCCACCACTCCACCCCGTGCTCGTCCCGGCGGTTGCCCGCCCAACGGCCGAGGTGGAAGACGGGCAGTTGCAGTTCCTCGTTCATCGTTTGCCCGCCCAGACCAGTTCGCGTTTGACCATGCGGCTGATTTCGTACTCGGACTGCCCCGCGCGGGGGTAGACGTTGATGGTGACGCCTTCGGACGAGGAGGCCCCGGACATGGCCCCTGTGCCGCGGCGCCCTGCCGTGGCGGCGCCGACGATCCCGGAGACGTCCGCCCACAGGCCCGGGTTCGCGGGTGAGGGCACCAGTCTGCGCATGGCCGCGTCCACGGCGGGCGCGCTGGCGTTGATTCCCCGCGCCAGCCCCTCGCCCACCGCCAATCCCAGGTCGGCCATCACGCGTGAGGGTGAGTTGATGCCCAGGGCGTCCTTGACGAAGCCGGGGATCATGTCCGTGACGAACCGTTTGATGGTGTCGACGATCCCGCTCGCGGCGTTCTTGATGCCCTGGATGAAGCCCTCGATGAGCTGCCTGCCCTTGCTCACCAGGGTCGTGCCCAGGTTGCCCAGGGCGTTCATCGCCCGGCCCGGCAGCTCCCTGACGAATCCCACCGCCTCGGAGATCCGGGCGCTGATCGCCTCGACGACCTGGGCGAACGCGTCACGGACGGTGGTGATGATGCCGCGGATGCGTCCGATGACGCTGAGGACGGTGTTTACCGCCCCTGTGATGACGGTCGTGACGGTGCTCCACACGGTCTGCACGATGGTGGCGACGGTGTTGAAGGTGGTGGAGACGATGTTGCGGATCGTGTTGACGACACCGGAGATCACCGCCTGGATGTGCGGCCACACGGTGGAGACGAGGGTGGAGATCGCCGTGAAGACGGACTGGATGACTCCCCAGACAGCCGCGATGACCGGCTGGACCACCGCGAGGACGGCGTTCAGCGCTGAGGTGATGACCTGCTGGATGTGCGGCCAGACCGTGACCACCAGGTTGCGGATGTTCTCGAAGACGGGTTGGACCACCGACCAGATGGCCGCGAAGACGCCGGTGACGATGTTCCGGAACGTCTCGCTGTTCTGGTAGGCGGCGATGAGACCGGCCACGAGCAGGGTGATGCCGGTGACCAGCAGGCCGATGGGGTTCATGCGCAGGACCGTGTTGAGGAGGCGCTGCGCGCCCGCCCAGAGCTGGGTGGCGACCGTGATGGCCTGCTGCACGACGGGGAGTTGGCGCATCGTGCCCATGGCGGTGAGGATCTCGCTCCCCACGGTGCGCAGTTCGACGCCCAGGTTGCGTACCTCGGTCACGGTGCCCAGCAGGGATTCGCGCATGGACGAGACCATCGCTGGCAGTTCGGCCATGGCCCCCGCGGCGTCCTGGACCTGACCGACCATCTCGCTGACCGAGTCGACGGTGGTCGTCACCGCGTCCCGGTAGCCGAGAACGGTGGTGACGGCCTCGGTGACGGCGGGGTTGGCGGTCTTGAAGGAGTCGACCATCTGGGTGACCTGGTCGGTGACCAGGCCGGCGAACCCCTGGCCGATGTCGTTGGCCGCCTGGTCGACCGCCTGGGAGACGGACCGTTGCAGTTCCTGGATCAGCCCGCTGACCGCCTGTTGGGCGCTACCGGTGATGGCGGCGACTTCGCTCAAGGTGGCTCATGTCCTTTCCGGTCGGGGCGCGTCATGTCCCGAAGAAGTCACGCAGTTGCCGGTCGGTCGCCTCCGGCACGGTCGCGGCGGTACTTCGACCGGGGTGGCCCTCGGGGCGGGGGACCGGGCTGGGAGGCGAGGGCGCCCTGCGCTTCCTGTCCGTGTGCGCCGAGGCGAACAGCCAGTTCCCGACCGCCTGGTGATCGGCGACCAGCGCGAGCAGGTGCTCGGCCACCCCCCACTGGGCCGCGTCGCCGTGCATGGCGCGGACCAGGGCGCTGTCACGCGGAAGGTGGGCGAGCAGCACCCGGAGCCGTCGCGCGCTCAGCCGCCCGCGGTGGTAGTCGAGCAGGTCCACCCCGTAGACGCGCAGGAGGTCGGCTTCGATCGCCTCGGCGTGCTCGGTCAGGAGCGCGTCGAGGGCGATCCTTCCCCCAGGCTCATCCCCGTCTGCGCTCCGTAGGCCGCGAGGATCGCCTGGACGTCCTGCACGCTCACGTCGTGCTTGGCGAAGCGGACGAACTGGTCCTCGCCCAGGAGCACCTGCAACAGACCGTCGAGGTCGGAGGGGCCGAGTTCGGCGAGCCTGCTCGCCGCCTGCCGGGGCAGTTCGGTCGGCAGGCGGTAGACCTCGTCGTCCAGCTCGAACTCCCAGTGCTGCCCCAGCGCCTCCAGGCGCTGGGCTCGGGCGGCGTTGACGTTGAATCGTTCCATGGTCGGGGCGGTGTCCCTTGCTCGTGGCGGTGGCTGGGGGCGGCTCAGGTGGCGGCGGGCGCGGGCGAGGCGGCGGGCTCCTCTTCTCCGCCGTCCTGACCGGCGTCGTGGGTGAGCCAGACGACCATGTCGTGCGGGTTCTGCGAGGGGGTGATGGCCTGGAAGGTGACGTTGAGCTGCACGGCGGCGGAACGGGTGATCTGCACGTCCTCGCTCTCCGTCACCATGCCGCGGGGGATGACGAACCGGGACAGCACGTCACCGTCGGAGAACTCCACGAGCAGTGCCCGCTCGTCCGGCTGGGGAGCCGCGGAAAGGCTGGCACGGGTTGTTCCGTTCTCGGTGCTCGCCCCGGGGTCGCCGAAGAAGAAGGAGAGCGTGTGCCGGTTGATCTGGAGCAGGGCGAAGGTCACCGTGAACTCGCGTTCGCTGTAGGCGAGCCGGACCGGCGCGGTGTGCTGCCAGGACTGTACGGCCTCCAGCGAGTCCGCCTTGGTGAAGGTCACGCCCTCCTCGTTGGTCAGTCCCAGATCACTCCACACGGGGGACAGGTCACCTGTCGCGTCGGGGACCGGGGTGTTGGCTGGAGCGACCAGCACACGTCCCGTTCCTCCGACCCGAACCTCCTTGGTGTTCGCGGCCATGAGCGTTCTCCCTCTTTCGCGCCCCCGGGAGCAGGACCCGCTCACGCGGCCGGGGGCGGGACCGCGTGCTGACGTGTTCGTTTCGCGCAGCGGGTGTCGGCGCTGTACCCGTCGCGCGGGAAATCTGGACAGCGGGCAGGGACGCGCAATCCCGCGCCCGGACCCGGTGGTGCCATTCCTCCGTCCGCTTCGACGAACGCGCCCCAGCAGCCGATAAGGAGCATGTGGGACAAAGAGTGCGCACCACGCAAAAGCCTCTGCGGTAAAGACGCCGGAATCCGCGCTGGATCGAGGAAGCGAACGGCGAGGAATCGCTTACCCGGCAACCTCTCCAGCACCACTGATTCTTGGTGATGGCACGGACGGACCGCAACCGTTTTCGGCGTCTGTCCGGATGTGGCCAGTACGGGCCCTCGGGGAACTCCAGGAACACCCGCTCTCCTCATGGAGGAAGAAGCGGACCGGGAAGGGTTGGTGACCTGCGCTCATGCGCGCCGCCCTCTGCCCGGTGGCGCCGCGACGCGGGGCGACGTCCGTTGGCGTGGGTATCGCGTGGATGGCGGGTGTTGACACGCGTACCGGTTCCCAATCTCCGATATCCGTACAGCTTGCATCCGATATGTCTGTTTATTTAGCTATTGCCTGCCATGACCTGCGCTCTCATCCGGAAGAAACAGGGCTGCCTCGCTTGGGAGGGCACGGAGCCGTCCGGAGGAGCACGGGTTCTTCGCGCGTCCGGCACGGGACGGTGAACGCCCATACGGGTCTTTGGTAAATCCTTGCACAACTGGCCGATAACCAAGGAAGGTGAATACGGAAACGATATTGGCCGCGCGCACGCGGGCGGGGACACGGCGGACACGGCGGAGTGCCCGCCCGCGTGCGGGCGCACTCCACCGCGGAACACGGCGGCGGGGACCGCGGCGGCCGCGTCACGCGAGCGCAACGCGGCGGAAACACGACCTCGGTGGAGCACCGGGGCCGCCACTGGGTCTTCGCGTCATGAGAACACGAGCTGACCTGGGTCGACATCTGTTCCCCGGAGGGGGTAGCCGACCGCGGCCACGGAGGTTTTATGTTTACATCGAGGTAATACACTCCTCACACAGCCACGATCCGCAGGCGTGAGGACCTCAGGGCCTCGGATCACCACCATGTGTTGCGCCAGCGTGCGCTTGTTCGAGGTTCCCGACACAACGGCGTGTGGGGTGCCCGTTCCACCTGTGCTGAAAGGAACGTTCACCCATGTCCTTCGCCGACGAGGCAGGCCGTGACCACCACCCCGGAGTCCGCGCCGCCTATGAGCACGTCGTGCGCCGCAACCCCGACGAGCCGGAGTTCCAGCAGGCGGTACTGGAGGTCCTGGACGACCTTTCCCCCGCCCTGACCCGGCATCCCGAGTACGACGAGCAGCGCATCCTGAAGCGCCTGTGCGAGCCCGAGCGCCAGATCATCTTCCGGGTGCCCTGGCGTGACGACCAGGGCCAGGTGCACGTCAACCGGGGCTTCCGGGTGGAGTTCAACAGCGCGCTGGGCCCCTACAAGGGCGGCCTGCGCTTCCACCCCAGCGTCAACCTCGGCGTGATCAAGTTCCTGGGCTTCGAGCAGATCTTCAAGAACGCCCTGACCGGCATGAACATCGGCGGCGGCAAGGGCGGCAGCGACTTCGACCCCAAGGGCCGCTCCGAGGCGGAGATCGAGCGGTTCTGCCAGTCGTTCATGACCGAGCTGCACCGCCACCTGGGTGAGCACACCGACGTCCCGGCCGGGGACATCGGCGTGGGCGGCCGCGAGATCGGCTACCTGTTCGGCCAGTACCGGCGCCTGGCCAACCGCTGGGAGGCCGGGGTGATCACCGGCAAGGGCCTGGAGTGGGGCGGCTCGCGGGTGCGCACCGAGGCCACCGGTTACGGCAGCGTGCTCTTCACCGAGCGGATGTTGGAGCGGTCGGGCCGCGGCCTGCACGGCCAGCGCGTGACGGTCTCCGGGTCGGGCAACGTGGCGATCTACTCGGCGGAGAAGGCCCAGCAGCTGGGCGCGAACGTGGTGGCCTGCTCCGACTCCGGAGGCTACGTGGTGGACGACAAGGGGCTGGACCTGGACCTGCTCAAGCAGGTCAAGGAGGTCGAGCGCGCCCGGATCAGCGTCTACGCCGAGCGTCGCGGCGGCGGCGCCCGCTACGTCGAGGGCGGCAGCGTCTGGGACGTGCCGTGCGACGTGGCGCTGCCCTCGGCCACCCAGAACGAGCTGGACGCCGACGCGGCGCGCACGCTGGTGCGCAACGGCGTCGTGGCGGTGGCGGAGGGCGCGAACATGCCCACCACGCCCGAGGCGGTCAAGGTGCTGCGCGAGGCCGGTGTGCTGTTCGCGCCGGGCAAGGCGGCCAACGCCGGCGGTGTGGCCACCAGTGTGCTGGAGATGCGCCAGAACGCGCGGCGCACGTCGTGGTCCTTCGAGCACGCCGAGGCCGAGCTGGCCGAGACGATGGCGGGCATCCACGACCGCTGCGAGGAGGCGGCCGAGCGCTACGGGGCCCCGGGCGACTACGTGCTGGGCGCCAACGTCGCCGGGTTCGAGCGGGTGGCGGGCGCGATGCTGGCCCAGGGCCTGATCTAGCGGACTGACCGGAACTGTCGCCGGTGCGAGGCATGGGGTTCTGACCTGCGATGATCTTGTACTTATAGCCGGTGTCGGCGCTCGAGCCTCGCTATAAGTACAAGATCACGGCGGGTGGGGCGGGCTCTGGTGACCTCTTCCGGTCACCGCGCTGGCCTCCGGTGCCCACGAGCGGCGGCCGCCCCGAGTGGTCGGCCGCCGCGGTGTCTCAGACCCTCACCACAGGTGGTGGACCTGGGGTCGGACGAGCTCGTCGTAGACCTCGCCCACCCGGGCGCGGACCTCGGGGTCGAGCGGGGCCAGTTCGGCGGCGGAGGCGTTGCCGCGCGCCTGGTCGGCGTTGCGGGCGCCGGGGATGACCACGCTGACGCCCTCCTGGTCCAGGATCCAGCGCAGCGCGAACTGGGCCATGGTCACGCCCTCGGGCACCAGCGGGCGCAGGCGCTCCACCGCCTCCAGCCCGGTCGCGTAGTCGATGCCGGAGAAGGTCTCGCCCCTGTCGAAGGCCTGGCCCTCGCGGTTGAAGTTGCGGTGGTCGTCCTCGCCGAAGGCGGTGTCGGCGCGGAACCTGCCCGACAGCAGGCCGCTGGCCAGGGGCACGCGCGCGATGACGCCGACCCCGGCCTCGCGGGCGGCGGGCAGCACCTTCTCCAGCGGCTTGTGGCGGAAGGCGTTGAGGATGATCTGCACCGTGGCGACGTTGGGACGGGCGATCGCGGTCAGCGCCTCGTCCACGGTCTCCACCGACACGCCGTAGGCGCGCATGAGGCCCTCGTCGACCATGGCGTCCAGGTCGTCGAAGACGGCGTCGGTGGCGATGACCCGCGCGGGCGGGCAGTGCAGCTGGACGAGGTCGACGGTGTCCACGCCCAGGTTCTGGCGGGAGCGGTCGTTCCAGGCGCGGAAGTTGTCGGGGTTGTAGTTGTCGGGGGTCTGGTCGGCGCGGCGGCCCATCTTGGTGGCCACCGTGATGCCGGGGCGCTCCTTGAGCAGCTGGCCGACGAGCCGCTCGCTGCGGCCGTCGCCGTAGACGTCGGCGGTGTCGAAGAAGGTGACACCGGCGTCGGCGGCCGCGTGCAGGGCGGCCAGGGCGTCGGTTTCGCTGACCTCGCCCCAGGAGGCTCCGATCTGCCAGGCGCCGAAACCGATGACGCCCACGTTGTTGCCTGTGCGGCCGAGTACGCGTGTTTCCATGGGTGCGATCCTAGGCCCTTGGGAGCGTTCCCATCTGCACGGACTCCCGTGATCGCGCTCCACCCCCGCCAGGCGGCCGGTGAGGGGCCGGGGGCGGTGGCCCGGTGTCCTGGGGCTGTAACAGCGGTCACGCCCGGCGTTCACCGTGCCGCGACGGAACGTCCCCGGACGTTCACACCGCGTTGCCCGAGGGCGGTTACCTTCGCTGCGTCAGCGTTCCCCGGCAGAAAGGCACCCCCCGTGTCCCGCTTCGCCGCCCGCCCCGCCCTCGCCCTGCTCGGCACGACCCTGCTGACCCTGATCCCCGTCGTCGCCACCGCACCCGCCGCGTCCGCGGCCACCACGCCCGAACGCGTGATCCTCTCGCCCACGGCCGACCCCGCCACCTCCCAGACCCTCGCCTGGCGCTCGGACGGCTCCGGCTCGCCGGTCGTGCAGATCGCCCCCGCCGCCGACCCCGGCCGGGTCACCACCGTCGAGGGCGCCGACACCGGCTCGGCCAGCGGCACCTTCCACGCCGCCACCGCCACCGGCCTGACCCCCGACACCGCCTACCGCTACCGCGTCGGCGACGGCACCGCCTTCAGCCCCTGGCGCACCTTCACCACCGCGGCCTCCGGCGCCGAGCCCTTCACCTTCCTGTACTTCGGCGACGTCCAGAACGGCATCTCCACCGGTGGTGCCACCGTGGTGCGGGCCGCCCTGGCCGCCGAGCCCGAAGCCGAGCTGGTCGTGCACTCCGGCGACCTCGTCGACTCGCCCAACAGCGAGTCCCAGTGGACCGAGTGGTTCGACGCCTTCGGCCCCGAGGCCACCGGCACCGTCAACCACCTCGCCGCCCCCGGCAACCACGAGTACTCGCTGCTCTCCCTGAGCCGGTACTGGAACCCGCAGTTCCCGGGCGCGGGCAACGGGCCCACCGGCGGACGCCACCTGCCCCAGACCGTCTACCACACCGACTACCAGGGCGTGCGCTTCGTCGTCCTCAACTCCAACTACCGCAACGCGGCGCCGCTGAGCGCCGACTCCTGGCTGGACACCCAGCAGCGCTGGCTGGAGGAGGCCCTGGCCACCAACCCCCACCCCTGGACGGTGGTCACCTTCCACCACCCGGTCTTCTCCAACAGCCCCAGCCGCGACAACGGCCCCCTGCGCGACTCCTGGCTCGACACCCTGGAGGAGCACGACGTGGACCTGGTCCTCCAGGGCCACGACCACTCCTACGGCCGGGGCAACCTGACCGCGAACCGCACCGACGACGCCGACGTGCAGACCGGGCCGGTCTACACCGTCGCGGTCACCGGCACCAAGATGTACGACGCCTCCGCCTCCAACTGGACCGACAACGACGCCGAGGTGCGCGTGCAGCTGGCCGACACCTCCACCTTCCAGGCCGTGGAGGTGGACGGCACCCGCCTGCGCTACACCGCACGCACCGCCGACGGCGCGGTCGTGGACTCCTTCACGATCGACAAGAGCGACGGCAAGCGCGTGACCGACACGCTCTGAGCCCCGCCGTGGCGCCCCCGGTCCTTCTCTCCGGGGGCGCCACGCCTGCCGGAAGCCCCCTCGCGCCGATGCCGCCAAGCGTCAGGGGTGGGGGGCACGCCGTGGCGGGGAGCGGCGCCGGCACAGGGGCGCCTGGGATGACCTCGCTGCGGCCCTCAGCCGCCGAAGCCGGTCAGCGCACCGCGACCGTCGAACCTGGCCGCCGAGGCCCAGGCGATCTCCCAGCGGTTGCCCTCGGGGTCCGCGACGTAGGTGGACCGCCCTCCCCAGGGGCGCTCCACCGGCTCGGCCACGACCGTGGCACCGGGCGGCCGGAGATCCCGGTCGGCGGCCTCGGCCCGAAGCGCTCCCGGTAGGCGGAGGGGCTGACCCGGTGCGGACGCGCACGCTCGCGCGCGGGTTGGCGGCGTGGGCCGACGCGGTGAGCACCGACCCTCGCCGCGAACAGGACGTGCCACTCCCGCCGGACACGGGGTGAGGCCTACGCCCCGCCGCCGGTGAGCGCTCCACGCACCATCGCCTCCGCGAGGGTGCGGACCCGCTCCCGGTCGAGCAGGTCGGCGGGGAGGGTGACCAGGTTGAACAGCGTGCCGGAGTAGAGGCTGATGAGGACGGAGACCGCGGCCTCGGGCACGCCCGTGCCCATCTCGTCGTGCAGCCCGGCGGTGTCGGCGAGCGCGGTGGCGCCCAGCCGGGCCAGGACGGCGGCCAGCGCGGGACGGCGCCGGGCCTCCAGTTGCAGCTCGAAGACCGCCAGGTAGCGCTCGCGCAGTTCGGTCGCCGCGGTCCACAGCGAGTCGGCGAGGATCTCGGCCAGGTCGTGCGCGCTGGTCGTCCTGCGGGGCGCCGGATCCGTCCCGTCCGCCGTGCCCTGCGCCGGGTCGACGGCGCTGGCGGCGGTGGCGGCGGCCATGTCCGCGAAGTGGAGTTCGAGGACGCGTTCGGCGGCCGCGATGAGCAGGGCCTCGCGGTTGCGGGCGTAGTTCGTGGCGGTCCCGGCCGGGACCCCGGCGCGGGCCTCGACGGCGCGGTGGGTCAGCCCGTGCGCCCCCTCCTCGGCGAGCAGGGCGATGGCCGCGTCCGCCAGGGCACGGCGTCGTCGCAGGTTGGCGGGAGGCATGGGGGTCAGTATAGGTCGGCCACGCCTACCACTACTATCGTATTGAATGGCGGTCGGCACCTGCCGGACGCCCGACGGCGAGGGAGTGGACGGCTATGAGGGAACCGGTGGCGACGGTGGTCGGCGGCGGCATCGCGGGGCTCGCGTCGGCGGTGGCGCTGGCCCGGGAGGGCTGGCGGACCACCGTGCTGGAGCGCCGAGTCGGCGAGGCCGAGGTCGGCGCCGGGGTCGCGATGCTCGGCAACGGCGTCGCCGCGCTGCACGCGCTCGGGTTCGACGACGAGCGCGTCGCGCGGATCGGGTACGAGACCACCGCGACGGGATTCCGGGACATCCGGGGCCGCGGCCTCCTGCTCATCCCCGACCACCGCCCCGACGTGCGCGCGGTGGTCACACTGCTGGGCCTGCACCGGCAGCGGCTGCACGCCGCCCTCCGCCAGGCAGCGGAGGAGGCCGGAGTGGAGGTGGCCACGGAGGCGCGGGTCACCGGTGTGCGCCCCGGAACGCCCGGCGGGGCGCGCGCGGAGGTGGAGTGGCGCGGAGGGGACACCGACCACCGCACGGAGACCGACCTCGTGGTCGGCGCCGACGGGATGTGGAGCGCGGTACGCGCCGCGCTCTTCCCCGGTGTGCGTCCCCGTTACAGCGGGAGCACGAGCTGGCGCGCCGTCGTTCCCGACACCGCCCGCGACGGACGTCTCGTCGAGTACTGGGGGCCGGACGGGGAGTTCGGATCGGTGCGGGTCGGCGCGTCGGAACTGTACTGGTACGGCTACGTCCGCGCCCCGGAGGGAGCGGTCGTCGGCGACGAGCACGCGGTGGCGCGCGCCCGGTTCGCCCACTGGGCGCCCGAGATAGGCGAACTCATCGCCGACACCGCTCCCGACCAGCTCATGCGCCACGACGTCTACCACCTGCCGGGCGGGCTGCCGAGCTACGTCCGCGGGCGGGTCGCGATGGTCGGCGACGCCGCGCACGCCGCGCTGCCCACGATGGGACAGGGGGCGGCCACCGCCCTGGAGGACGGCGCCAGCCTCGGACGTCTGGTCGGCGGCTGGGCGGCGCACGGCCACGACCTGGGGCGGGCCCTGGCGGAGTTCGACGCTGTCCGGCGCCCGCGATGCCGCACGATGGCCGCGCAGGCCGTTCTCATGGCGCGGTTCGGGGCGGACCTGGGCGGCGGGTGGCGCCAGACGGTGCGCAACGCCGCGCTGCGTCTGGTCCCCGGCGGTGCCGTCGTGCGGATGGGCTCCTCGGTGGCGCAGTGGACGCCCCCGCCGGTCCCCGGCACGGCTCCGACCCGTCCCTAGTCCGCCACTGACAGCGGCATCACCTTCTGGATCCGTGTCAACCGTCGTCGGCGGGCTGGACCGGCATTGCTGGCCGTGGTTCAGGGGCGGGTCTTGGACAGGTCCTGAACGATGGTCCGTTCGGGGACGAAGCGGACGAGCCGTGTGTCGTCGTCGAAGTCCTTGAAGTCGGTGGGCCAGGTGGACTCGTCATCGCCGAGGTAGCGACGGAGCTTGCGTCTGGAGCGTTCCTCGTCGTAGGGCACGACCTCGGCCTTACCGCGCATGATCACCTGGAGGAACTCCAGTCTCTCCAGGTCACAGGTGTCCACGACCAGCGCGACCCGGGGGTCCTTGGCCAGGAACCGCGACATTCGCGAGTAGGCGCCGGTGATCCACCAGATTGCCCCCTCTTCCCACAGGAACCACACCGGACGCACCGTGGGTGCGCCGGAGGAGTCGGAGACGGCCACCCTGGCGACCAGGGGCCGGGCGAGGAAGGCGTCGACGTCGAAGGGGTGATCGTGCTGGCTGAAGGTGCTGGGGGTTTCGCTCACATCTTCAGACTAAGCGGCCCGGAACGGCGGGGAAAGGAGCTTTTCTGAGCTGTGGACAACCCGTCGTGGGGGTGTGCGGTGGGGGGGGGGGGGGGGGGGGGGGGGGGGGGGGGGGGGGGGGGGGGGGGGGGGGGGA